>JAYEKW010000240.1 GCA_034716895.1 Candidatus Neomarinimicrobiota bacterium | reverse complement strand
GCAGCTGGGCCAGGAATGTCAGTGGCCTGTGTGAGCTTACGGATATGGATCCAAACTTACTTTCAAACAACGCCTTATACCGTATATCTGATTCCCTTCTATCAGTAAAGGATGAGCTTGAGAAACACCTGTATCAGAGAGAACGGGACTTATTTTCTTCCAATGATAAAATCCTGCTATATGATTTAACCAATACCTATTTCGAGGGACAGGCACAGAGCAACCCTAAAGCCAAACGTGGCTGGTCCAAGGAGAAGCGTTATGATTGCCCCCTGCTTACATTAGGAATGGTAGTTGACAGCCAGGGCTTTCCCCGGGTGAGTAAACTGCTTGCCGGTAATGTTAGTGAGGGCAAGACACTGCTGGGAATGATCCAGGCACTCCAGGCAGAGGAAGTAAAATTGGGGTCAGATTCGGGCTTGGATCAGAACTTGGAGAGTAAACCAGCAGAGATAAAGCCGCGCGGTATTACTGTGGTGCTGGATGCCGGTATCGCTATTGAGTCAAATCTAGAATTACTCAGATCAAACGGATATGATTACATTGTAGTAGCTCGTAACAAGCCGGTAACCATGGCGGAGATTGACCTCAATAAGCTTACAACCATTAAGGAGACAGCTCATGAGAAGGTTGAGGTTTGCTTAATTGAGCGTGAAGATGAAAACATCCTGTACTGCAAGAGTTTAAAGCGTCTGGCCAAAGAGAATGCCATGCAGCTTCAATACCAGCATCGTTTTGAGGCCGGGATAGAGTTAATCAGTGCTTCATTGATGAAGAAGGGCGGGGTTAAAAAGGCTGAAAAAATCATGGAGCGGATTGGTCGCTTGAAGCAGCGCAACTCAGCTATCGCAAGATTTTACAGTATAGATATCAAACAGAAGGATGGCGTCGTCACTTCAATCACCTGGAAGTTCAAGCAGCAGGAAGCTGAAACAGACAGGTTCTCCGGCTCATATTTTTTGAGAAGCAGTCGTAAAGATTTAAATGAAGCAGCACTTTGGAAGACCTATGTCATGTTAACCAAAGTTGAAGAAGGGTTTAGATGTTTGAAGGATGATTTAAAACTACGACCCGTCTTTCATCAGAAGGAGCAACGCTCAGACGGACATATGTTTATAACCCTGTTAGCTTATCATTTACTCAACTCAATTCGAGTCAGCCTGGAAGCTGAAGGGATCCATCTGAGGTGGCAGAACATCCGTGAATTATTGTCAACTCACGCTTTGGTAACGACTTCCTTCAATACTGAGGATGGACAAAGAATACACATTCGTCAGTGCTCTGATCCTGAACTATTCCACAGAAGTATCTACAACGCTTTAAAAATTAAACTTACCCCGCTTGCGATGAAGAAAACTAAAAACTAAAGCTGTAGTCACCATAAAATTAATGACTGGACTGTTATTACAACACTTACAGAACATCTGTGGTAAACCTGGGTTAGAGTTTTTTCATATTTTGCTGATGCGATTTTATTTCCTGATGGTTCTTTGTGGAGGGATGCGTAGTGAGAGAAGAAAAAGTTACTAAAAATATTTTGGATTGGCTTGAAGAAAATGGGTGGACAATCATTT
>JAYEKW010000239.1:2121-7239 GCA_034716895.1 Candidatus Neomarinimicrobiota bacterium | reverse complement strand
AATACGGGCGAGTTCAGTATGGGAATAGTCTTGTTTCATTGCACTGATACATTAGAACGTTTTTGGCGCGATGCAAGAATTATTTGGTCCAAAGTCAAAAGTTAAAAGTCGAAAGTCGAAAGTCGAAAGTCGAAAGTCGAAGGTCAAAAGTCAAAAGTCAAAAGTCAAAAGTCAAAAGGCGAAAGGCGAAAGGTGAAAGGTGAAAGGTGAAAGGTGAAAGGCGAAAGGCGAAAGGTGAAAGGTGAAAGGCGAAAGGTGAAAGGTGAAAGTCGAAAGTCGAAAGGTGAAAATAAGGTAGCATAGATCAACTTCCCTTCGATACGATTGCTTCGCAATCACTCAGGGACCTGTGACTCAAAAACTCAGGAGCTCAGGAACTCAGGGATCTGTGACTCAAACTCACAAACTCACAAACTCACAAACTCACAAATAAAAAAAGCCACCCATATTCCAGAGTGGCTTTTATTTCATTGCTAGCTTCCCAGTTTTTGAACCGGGGAAAGAACTATTATGCCAATTTTACTTCATGAGCACAACTTTTTGGGTGACCCGTTCATTCCCGATGGAACAACTGATCAGATAGACACCGGTTGCCAGATGAGAGCCATTCGCCTGAATCTCATGATAGCCCGTAGCGTAATACTGGTTTGTAATGGTCTCGACCAACTGTCCCCGCTGGTTGAACATGTCAATTCTCACAGCACCGGCCTGATCAAGGGTCAGCGGTAATGTGAATGAAGGATTGAAGGGATTTGGATAAGCGGCAGACAGGGTAAATCTTCCAGGAAGCTCCAGCTCGGTTTCTGATACAGTAACCGTGCGCATCAGCTTGGTATGACGTGTTTCCACATTTTTATAATCAACATCGGCCAGTAGATAAGTATAGGTCTGTCCTGGATCGACTTTGCTATCATAATAGCTGTAGGCAGCCTCTACCGTACTGTTACCATGTCCCTGAAGTTCATTATTTTTCAGGAAGCCGGAGATCAGCTCGATATCATTACCATCAACACTACGGTAAAGATTAAAACCCAAATTCTCAATCTCTGAGGAGGTGATCCAGTTCAGTTGAACACCAGCGCTACTTGGTCTGGCTGAGAAGGAGGAGAGGGTGACGGGAAGGGAGAGATCAGTCCCAGAAAAAGTGGCATCATCCCAGGCAAAATAATCACTCGCATCGATATTGTAATTAGTTGCTGTAAACACCTTACTTGAGCTATTCCCAGGAGGGAATTCTGAATTATTATCAAAATGATAAAGCAGTATTGTATTCGCATCGCTAGTAAAAGGGGCATCAGTTTCACTCACAGAAAATGAATATTGACCATATCTGGTTATATTTGATATTCTTATTTCATCAATAGCACCTTGAAAATCAGTTGTGTTTGAAGAATAAGAACCGACTCTCAAATAACTGACATCACCTATCGTTGTCGCTCCTGCATTATTTACTGCAGATCCATCAAGATAATTATTTGCCCAGGTACCATTGCTGTTCACACAAACATGATGCCATCCCTCTGTGGGAACTGACATACTTATTGTTCCAATATCACTACCACTCACCGTGACTGTTGCATTAGCACCACTGGAACCAGTCCCTGACGCTACAAACATTTGCCAATTGGCTGAATAGAATATTCTTTCGTTGCCATGAGTGGCATCATTAATATAAATCCATGCTTCGATTGTAAAATTAGATCCCAAATCCAAATCATTATTGGCATTATCAGCTATTTTGAAATAATGATTTTCATCCTGCAGATTTAGAACATACGTATTCCCCGCCATCAAACTACCCGTTAACCCTACAGAAATCACCAGAACTAAAAGTAAATATTTTTTCATTTTAACCCCTTCACCCAAAATAATTTTGCTTATCGCCAGTTGTGTTTGTTCATATTAATTACGAACTGAAACATGCATCATAATGTTTTCATTGCACTTGTAAGTTTCTAATTTCAATTCAGCTAGATTATTTCACCAATATTCATTGATATTGATATCCTAAATGTATTGAAATCACTCTGAAATGATGTTACCGTTATCCTCAATACAGGAGGCTCCTATCATGAGCAAACAAAAGCTGGCTATATTGATTTTGCTCACTTCAGTCCTGCTTGCCTCTCCCAAACAAGAATTCCGCGGTGCCTGGCTCGCCTCCATTTATGACTATTGGCCCAATAGTAGTTTAACAGCGACCCAACAGGAAACCCGCCTAGACTCAATCATCGATGCTCTCCATGCTACTGGTTATAACGCCATTTTCTTCCAGGTCCGACCCCTGGCCGATGCTCTGTATAACTCTGCTTACGAACCCTGGGCAGCAGCGTTGACTGGTACTGAGGGTACAGCCCCAGGCTGGGACCCACTTGCCAAGGCCATCGATTTTGCTCATGAAAATGGGATGGAGCTCCATGCCTGGATCAACCCCTTTCGAGCCAGTTGGGCCAGTAGCAGCCACCATAGCACCCACGTTCTTGAAGAAAATCCGGAGTGGGAGCTGGTCCTATGAATACCCTGCCAGCCTGGCAAAAGGCTTTTCCCTTTCGATCTATTGGGAAGAGCAGCAATTCCAGGTCCATTCAGGTGAACGTGGAAGTGGTGATGTGAAACTACTGGATCCCGGTATCTCAGCAGTCCGTACCTACCTGAAAAATGTAGTGATGGACGTGGTTAACAATTACAACATCGAGGGTATTCACTTTGATGATTATTTCTACCCCTACCCCGATAGTGATGGAAATAAAGCAACGATCTCAGACTCATCCGCCTGGGCTAATGATAAACGCGGTTACTCCAGCAATAGCGCAGATTGGCGCAGAAATAATGTCGACATCTTTATTGATAGCGTCAACACTGCCATCAAAGCAGCTAAACCCTATGTCAAGTTTAGCGTCAGCCCATTTGGTATCTATAAAAATGGAACGCCCTCCGGAACATCTGGTATGGATGCCTATAGCGTAATCTATGCCGATCCAGTACAATGGCTTGTGGATGGATCTGTGGATTTCTTAGTCCCGCAACTCTATTGGCCACATGATGGCAACCAGGACTATACAACCTTGCTAAATTGGTGGTCAACTCAGGCAAATAATAATAATCGTCACTTATACGCCGGGGGAACTCTATTGTATCGCTCCTGGGTACCTGAATGGCATTCGGTCAGTGAAGTCCACGAACAGATCGATGACAATCGATCAGAATCCAATTGTCAGGGCAATGTGACTTTCAGGACTGAACATGCCATAAATTATGCCAACGATCATTCAGATGTCTACAGAACGCTGTTCACTGATACGCTCTATACTGATTTGGCCCTACCACCTCCCCTCACCTGGCTGGATAATACAGATCCAACAGATCCTCAAAATCTTTCGGAATCAACCAGTGGATCTGATCATACCCTGACCTGGTCAGCCCCCACATCAGGCGCCCATCGCTATGTCATCTATCGTGATACTTCTCAACCCATTGATAAGACCAACGCTGCCAACATTCTGGCTATCGCCTACGGACTAACCTATGCAGATGCTTCTGCTCCATCCAACGCCCTCTATGCCGTTTCAGCACTGGATCAAGCCGGCAATGAGAGTGACATTGTCCATTTTTCAAACGGCGTACTTAGCTTGACCTTTGAAGATGACTCTGATGTTAGCAATTGGGGTTATCACAATGGCAGCAATGCCTATACCACCGCTTCCCATGCATCCTCAGCTGGAGTTGATGGAACCGGTGCAATAGAGTTTGGTGATGGTGGCTGGTCATTCCTGATAAAACGCCCCATTACCTTTACTTCCGGCAAAGGATTCATTTTAACCGTTGATGTAAAAACCAGCGGGTGGGATGCAGACCATGATCTGTTCTTGAAAATCGAAGGTCTGGTTGCAACTCCAGTAACAAAAACCATCAATACCTATACGAATTTCACATCTGTCTCATTGACCGGAACGGCCACCAGCGGTAGTGGTTACATCGCTATTGAGGGTAGTCGTGGAGCCACAGTCAGCAATACGGTCTGGCTTGACAATCTGGAGCTGTATGAACGAGACAGTTCGTTACCCGTAAGCTTATCCACATTCAAGGCAACTCAAGCCCGGGATGCGGTGACCCTCAGCTGGACCACAGAAAGCGAAGTTGACAACCTGGGTTTCAATATTTACCGATCCAATTCAAAGACAGAAGGCTTCTCACTGATCAATGAGAGCTTGATCCCTGGAGCGGGAAGCTCAACCGTTGCGAAAGATTACTCCTTTGTTGATAACCGGGTCAGTCCTGGAGAAATCTACTTTTACCAACTTGAAGATGTTTCGTTCAACAACACCTGTAAAAAACATCCTGTCATTCAGATAATGATCAACGCTGAAGAGGTGCTTCTGCCGGGAACACCCCATCTTTTCAAAGCCTTTCCCAACCCCTTTAATCCAGCCACCAATATTGGCTTTTCAATCCCTGAGAAATCATCTGTGTCCCTCACAGTTTTTAACCTGCAGGGGATTGAAGTGGCAAATTTGATACACCAGAAGATGAATGCTGGTTTTCACGAGGTCATTTTTGAAGCAAAAAATCTACCCAGCGGTATCTACATCTACCGACTACAAACAAGCACATTTTCCCAAACCAGACACATGTTACTATTGAAATAACCCCCGGTTTCCCCCTTCACCTGCTTCTACTAAGCTTCGCCATGGCAAGCAAAGACACAGAGACGCAGAGTTTTTAATATAGCCCCCACAAAAATTTCCCCACCCTCACCCCCTTATCACTCGTTATTCATACTCATCACTCGTCACTCATCACTCGTCACCCGTTACTCGTCACTTATCAAACGCCTCCCCAAAATACTATTCTGTGTCAATTATTTTCGATTAAGTTGAATCATGGCAAAACCAACACCCATTATCACAGCCCGGGGATTGACTAAAGTTTATGGTGACTTAAAAGCTGTGAATAATGTTGATTTTCAGATCGAACAGGGAACCTGTTATGGCTTTCTGGGCCCCAACGGAGCCGGAAAAACCACTGTGATGCGCATGATCTATTGTGCCACTCCGGCTACTTCAGGCCAACTGCTGGTCAATGATCTGGATGTCATGTCAAACATGAGTGCCGTTAAAC
>JAYEKW010000239.1:0-2021 GCA_034716895.1 Candidatus Neomarinimicrobiota bacterium | reverse complement strand
TTTCTGGGCCCCAACGGAGCCGGAAAAACCACTGTGATGCGCATGATCTATTGTGCCACTCCGGCTACTTCAGGCCAACTGCTGGTCAATGATCTGGATGTCATGTCAAACATGAGTGCCGTTAAACGGGGAATTGGAGTAGTCACTCAGGATGATAGTCTGGATTATGACCTGAATGTGATCAATAACCTGCTGGTCTATGCTCGATACTATGATATGCCCAGAGAGCGGGCCATTCGCAGAGCAGATGAACTCATCGAATTCTTCCAGTTGGGAGAAAAACGCCTGGTAAATGTGCGAACACTCAGCGGCGGTATGAAAAGACGACTGCAGATTGCCCGTGCTCTGATCAACAGACCCAGTGTGCTGATCCTGGATGAACCGTCCACCGGTCTGGATCCGCAAGCCCGCCATCATGTCTGGGCCAAATGTCATGAACTGATCGGGCAGGGTGTGACTCTGTTACTCACCACCCACTACATGGATGAAGCAGAGCAACTGTGTGATAACCTGGCCGTCATGGATCAGGGTCAGATCATTACTGAAGGCTCACCCTGGGACTTGATCAGATCAGAGGTTTCACCCCATGTTGTCGAAGTTCGAGGTGATACTATCAGTCGGGAAACCATTCTGGCTGCCACCAGCAAACAAATTGATTTTCACGAATCTCTTTCTGACCGATTACTACTCTATACTGAAGATGCCAATCGGCTCTATGCTCAGATCCAAGCCATGGACATCCCGGTAAAAACATTATTAAGCCGTCGGGCTTCCCTTGAAGATGTCTTTCTGAAATTAACTGGACGGGAACTCATCGATTGAACCACTCCACTCCCAGAGTGATCCTGAAAGCTGCCTGGCGGGTCTGGCAACGCAATGCCACCGTCTATAAACGAACCTGGAAACTCAATATTCTGCCCAATTTCTTCGAACCATTCCTCTATCTTTTGGGTATGGGCATCGGGCTGGGAGCCTACATTAATGAAATGGATGGCATACCTTACATCCAGTACATTGCCCCGGGCTTACTCATTTCCAGCATCATGTGGGGTGCCAGCCTGGAAACCACCTATAATGTTTTTGTAAAAATGAATTTCGACCGGATCTATGATGGTATTCTTTCGACACCGGTCAATCCCAAGGATCTGGCTCTGGGTGAATTGCTATGGGGAGCTACTCGCGGCACAATCTATGGTGGTGCTTTCTTCAGTATTCTTTTCTTATTCGGGATGGGGCTTCACTGGGGAATTCTGTTGATCATACCTTTGCTTTTCATCATTGGATTTTTGTTTGCTACCATTGGTTTGCTATTTACATCCGTCATCAAAGAGATCGAGCTGTTCAATTACTTCTTCACCTTGTTTCTCACACCCCTATTCCTTTTTTCCGGGATATTCTTTCCTCTGACCCAACTTCCTGAGATCATCCAGATCATAGCCTGGTTCACACCGCTTTACCATGGCGTTGAACTCAGCAGAGGAATCTTCAATCAATTGTGGAGTGTTGACCTACTTCACCATTTCCTATGGATCCTGACAGTCACTGCTCTCAATACAGTCATCGTCCTCAGGTCAATCCATAAACGGCTATATCAGTAACCCTGGCAATGAGATAGAGGGAATATTTTTTTCGCTTTTCTAACCCGAATATCTCCCCCAAAGCCGAGATTGTCACAACGTAATCACACAAACACTTTTGGATTGGTACTTATTAAAGCGGCCCATGTTAGTCGAATACATATTGTCAGAAATAGCCACCAAGGCACTAAGACACTAAGTGGAGTTGAGCCATTATGCGCCTTCATGTAAAAAGAGCTTACACTCCGCGCTATTAGAACTATAGATTCTTACGGCTATCCATGACCAGTTTAATACATCTCCCACCAATACCGGGCTTGCCCCGGCGTAGTCACACAAGTAAAGCTATAACATCATGCTTCTTCGCGAGTATCTTTAAACTATCTAAATAATTTGTATCAAGAAAATCGGAGAGAATAAAGATAATACTACGCTTTTTTATCA
>JAYEKW010000238.1 GCA_034716895.1 Candidatus Neomarinimicrobiota bacterium | reverse complement strand
CGGTTTTTCTTCGATGGATAAAGCTTTTCCAGATTCTTCAAATTCTACCACACCATAGCGTTGAGGGTCTTCAACATGATAGGCAAAAACCACTGCATCACCCTCGTCAGCTACGATCCGGGTGCTTTCCTTGAGCATATCGATGAGACCATGGCCAAAGAAGATATTGTCTCCCAGGATCAGGCAGACATCGTCATCGCAAATAAACTCTTCACCTAAAATAAAGGCTTGAGCTAATCCGTCAGGACTTGGCTGCACTACATATGAAAATGTCGCGTTAAAACGACTGCCATCACCGAGGAGTTGTTCGAAGCGGGGCAAATCTTCTGGTGTTGAGATGATCAGGATTTCATTGATGCCAGCCAGTAGGAGTGTTGATAAAGGATAGTAAATCATTGGTTTGTTATAAATGGGCAGGAGCTGCTTGGAAACCACCCGGGTTAAGGGGTGTAAACGCGACCCTGCGCCTCCGGCTAAAATAATGCCTTTCATGTGTTAATCTCCATTATGCTATACTATTAGTTTCTAGTCAAAAGTCAGAAAGTCGAATGTCGAAAGTCTATACCCACGCTTCGAAAGCCTCAGCGAGACGATGGCTTCTTGCATTATAGGATTGTCAATCTCAACTTTCCATTTATTACTTTACCGGCTGGGCTATTTTACTCCCAGCCGTTCTTGTTCGTAGATATTTTTTTGCTGAAGTTTGGTCCACCACTCTCGATTTTCCAGATACCATCTGATGGTCTCTTTTATTCCTTCTTCAAAACTGTGAGAGGGATTCCAGTCCAGTTCGTTTCTTATCTTGCTAATATCCATTGCATAACGGACATCATGACCGGGGCGATCTGTCACATAAGTGATCTGTTCCTGGTAACGCTTACCCGATTTTGCGGGTTGGATCTGGTCTAAGATAGAGCAGATGGTTTCCACAACCCGGAGATTGGTGACCTCTTCCTCCCCACCAACTAAATAAGTATCTCCTATTTGCCCCTTTTGAAAAACTTGATAGATCGCATCACAATGATCTTCCACGTGGAGCCAATCCCGGATATTCAAGCCGTCACCATATATAGGTAAGGGTTTGCCAGAGATGGCATTGATAACCATGAGAGGGATCAGTTTTTCTGGAAATTGGTACGGCCCGTAGTTATTGGTGCAATTGGTTAGCAAGACGGGAAATCCAAAAGTACGTCCCCATGCTCTAACTAGATGATCAGATCCTGCTTTGGAGGCTGAGTAGGGTGAACTGGGATCGTATGGTGTATCAATGCGGAATAGTTCATCAGATCCCAGGGAACCGAAGACTTCATCCGTGGAAACATGCAGGAAGCGAAAGTTATCCTTTTTAGCCCCTAACAAACGCTTCCAGTAATGATGCATCCGGTCCAAAAGAATGGCAGTACCCACAACATTGGTCATGATAAATGGCATGGGTCCGTCAATGGAACGATCCACATGGGATTCAGCTGCAAAATGGATGATGCCATCTGGTTGAAAATCATTGATGATAGTGTCGATCAGATCGGCATCAGTGATATCACCCTTTACAAAACGGTATCGTTCATGATCAGCTATGGGCAACAAATTCTCCTGATTCCCAGCGTAAGTTAATTTGTCGATGTTTAAGATGTGGTTTTGTGTCTCGCCAATTTGTTTGAGAATAAAATTGCTCCCAATAAAACCTGACCCACCTGTTACTATTAGTTTTTTCAAATTTCTACTCCATGAAAAAGTTTTGACTCTTCAAATAGTGCGGGATAAAAATAGTTAAAAGTTTTGGTGGTCAAAGGTCAAAGGTCAAAGGTCAAAGGTCGAAAGTCGAAAGTCGAAAGTCGGAAATCGAGGGGCGAAGGGTGAGAGGTAGTTTTTGCGAGATCGTCAAATTATAAATATAGCCGCCTGTGCTGAGTTTATCGAAGTGCGATGTGCTGAGTTTATCGAAGTGCGGTGTGCTGAGGGATGCCGAAGTACTCTCTAAGCCTTTACACGAGACATTTCGATTACCTCAATGTCCGAGTGTATGCTTTTATCCAGCGCCAGTTTAATTGTCCCCTAAAAACTTGACGATCTCGTTGGATAATTGGTATCTTCCACATGCACTTAAGCCCTGATCATTAAATTTGAGTTTATGACCCAGTTTATCCACCCAGCCTATGATTCGTCCGGGGTTTCCTACAAGCATGGCAAATGCCGGCACATCTTTGGTAACTACTGCACCGGCACCAATAAAGGCATACTCACCTATTGTGTTTCCACAAACGATGGTGGCATTCGCTCCAATAGTTGCACTCTTTTTAACCAAAGTCTTTGCGTAGAACTGGGTACCTCGCTGAGGAAATTCAGATCGGGGTTGCATAACATTGGTAAAAACCATGGAGGGACCACAGAATACATAATCCTCAAGCTCCACCCCTTCATAGACCGAGACATTGTTCTGAATCTTCACTCCATTCCCGATCTTAACATTATTACCCACATTCACATTCTGACCAATGGAAACGTTTCCGCCAATTGTGGATCCACTCTGTACATGGGAATAATGCCAAACTTTAGTACCCTTACCTACCCGAACGTCCGTATCGACCTCGCTGGTTTCGTGTACGAAATAATCCTTATTTTCAGCAGCCTCTGGACTGGCTACTTCCGAAGTCTCACCCTGAAGTGATTCTGTGGCTTTCTCCAGCACTTCCAATACATCATATGCATTCTGTCCATCAGCAATCTCTAGCTTTGAGCCATCAAGATGATCAATAAAATACTGTAATTCATTGGTTAGAGGAAAGCCCTTCTCATAGGGGATAACTTCCGTGGGGCCATCACGTTTGATAGGCTCGCCTTGCACCCAATCGATACCCTTTTCATAAAAAAGAATATCCTTCTCCTGAGAACTGTCTTCAAATGAGATCATGCCCTTAGAGCCGATGATCACCATGCGGTGTTCTTTAAAAGGATGCAGCCAGCTTACAAAAATATGACCAACCACATTATCAGGGTAGGTCAGAGTGGTCATGGTTGTGTCGTGGATGGCAGGTTGCAAAAACGCGCCTCCTCGACTCACCACTTCAACTGGATTAGAACCAATAAAATATTCGAAAATAGAAATATCATGAGGAGCAAAACTCCACAGAATATTTTCCTCTGTTCGTACCGTGCCCAGATTGAGCCGATTGCTGTAAATATACTCCAGTTTGCCGATCTTACCGGAGTCGATCATTTCCTTGATCTTAATGATGGCAGGATGAAACAACAGAACATGTCCCACCATGAGATTGACACCATGTTTATCCGCAAGTTCTTTAAGCTTACCGGCTTCCCGAGTGTTGAGGGCAATCGGTTTTTCGATCAGAACGTGTTTGCCCTGCTCCAACAGGTAGGAGCCAACTTCAAAATGAGTTTCAGCCGGTGTGGCAACAGTGAACCCATCAAATTCATCCAGGGAAACTTCAGTCACACTATTAAACAACTTGATCTCAGGAAACAGAGTTTTCAATTCCTCCCGACGATTCTCTCTGGATTCTACTATACCACCCAGGGCTCCCAGGTTGTGCAGAGTCTTGATGTGGTTGGTTCCCCAGCGGCCAGCGCCGACAACGCAGATCTTTTTATTTTTACTCATTGTGTCCTCATCATGTAATGTTTCTGGTGTTCAAATTATTCTGCCATTATGTGTAAGTCAAAGGTCTTAAGGTCGAAGGTCAAAGGTCTTAAGGTCAAAAGTCGAAGGTCGAAGGTCGAAAGTCAAAGGTCCGATGTCTCTAAATCTCAGGCTGTTTTCTTAAGTGTTTAGTAAGAGTAGAGATACCTTTTGAAATAGAAATCGACTTATTTCTTAGTTCTAGTGCTTTGTTGACAGCTATGTAATTCAAATCCTCAGCAAGATATAGCATACTCCGTGCTTCCCCACAAGAGGCTTTCGCGATATCCAGGAATCTGGCAAAGTCCTTATCTGAAGACCGTTCAAAGCCCTCAGCAATATTATTCGTAATTGAAACAACCGCTGTTTGAATCTGGTTTCGAAAACCCCAATCCTTTGCACCCTTTGATTGCTCACTGCTATTAGCGATATAAATATCTTTCGCAAGCAGTCTTGCCTCCTGCCAGATTCGTAACTCTTCAAATGTAGAGACTTTGGTCATAAAGTATCAGCCATCTGCATATAGAGCTGTTAACCTTGGACTTTCAGACTTTCGACCTTGAACTATCTTCTTATCACTTCTACTATTTTCTCTATATCCTCTTCTGGAATGTAGGGATACATCGGTAAACTGAATATCCGTTGGCTCATCTCTTCACTGATGGGGAAATCACCATCCTGATAACCCAGATGGGCAAAGGCGGTCTGCTGGTGTAAAGGCTTGGGATAGTATACTGCCGATGGGATACCGGCATCCTTCAGTCTGGTTTGGATTGCTTGACGCTCCTCAGCATTTTTGGCCAATACTGAATACTGAGCCCACACCGACGTATAGCCCTCAGGAGTACTGGGAGTGACAACACATTCAGCCAGCAATTCATTGTATTTTGCAGCTGCTTTGTTGCGCAATTTTATTTCGTTGGGAAATAAAGTGAATTTTTCCAGAACAATGGCTGCCTGAAGCGTATCCATCCGGCCATTGATACCGATCCGGATGTTGTCATATTTATCCCCGCCCTTACCATGGACCCTTACTGATAAAAGTTTTTCGTATAGCTCATCATCGTCTGTGAAGACTGCTCCACCGTCACCATAACAACCCAGCGGTTTGGCAGGGAAGAATGAAGTGGAAGCCGCATCACCGAAACTACAGGCTTTTTTACCATTGATCTCACCACCAAAACCCTGGGCACCATCCTCCAAAACCTTGATATCATATTTTTTGGCAATTGCTTCAATCGCTGGATAGTCAGCAGGAAGGCCAAATAGGTCTACAGGGATGATGGCTTTGGGATTCAACTCACCAGCTTCAACGACCTCATTGATGGCTGCATCTAGAAGCACAGGATCAATATTATAGGTCTGGGGGTCAATATCAACAAAGATGGGGGTAGCACCCAATAGCTGGATCACTTCTGCTGAAGCAATAAAAGTAAAAGGTGTGGTAAAGATAGCATCACCGGGACCTACGCCCCAGGCCATCAATGGCATGAGTAAAGCATCGGTACCAGAGGAGCAGCTCACGCAGTGTTTCACTCCGACGTATTCAGCTAATTGGGCTTCCATTTCCTTGATCTCTGGACCCATGATATATTTTCCATGGGACAGCACCGTCTGAATCCGGGTATCAATTGCGTCTTTGATCATACTCTGTTGTTTGCCCAAATCAATAAACTGCATGTTAACTTTCCTTACTCTTATTGTGTATATCTTATCGCTTCCAGCATGCTAACTCACTTGCCCTTGCAAAGTTCACTCCAAGCGTTTGTTCTCGTATGAAAATAAATAAGAATCCGGTGAATCCTATTATGGTCCTGGCTCATTTGATTGGGGTAGACAATTCATTCGTCTTCGTGAGCGAGGTACTGATGTGGCGATCCCTCTTTTTTAATCGTTGAATCCGAAATCCAAAGAGATTGCTTCGTCGTTTCACTCCTCGCAAAGACGAAGATTTGGCGGGAGAACTGATTCCATTCCAACACTCATTCAACATTTTGAATATGGCTTCCACCAGCTATTTTTGAGCACAATTTTTTTATGCATAAACATCAGGGGTTATCATGAAATTTATTTCCAAAGCACTGTCTCTTACTTCAATTCTGTTGCTTATCTGGGGCTGTGGATCCAGCAGCACACCATCAACCGCACCGCTCTATATGCCCAAGGAGCCAAAACCCATCTGGCTTATAGATCACCCCACCGATCCGAATTTTTATAGTGGTATCGGTTCAGCTGCAAAAAGTCAGTATGGAACAGAAGCTCTGAAAAGTGCTCAGGACCTGGCTTTGGCAGACCTGGCTGGACAAATCACCGTCAGGATCACCAGTGATATCGTAACAACCCTCATCGAAAAGGGTGAGATCACAGAGGAAGAGTATCTGGCTACTGCAAGATCTCAGGCTGTTGCAGACTTGGAAGGTCACGAATTTGTGGATAGTTGGCAAGACCAGAATTATCAGTATGCTTACTATCGTTTATCCAAAGCCAAGTATGCTGCCATTCAAGCCAGAAAACGTCAAGCTGCGCTGGGGTTGTCGAAGGACTTTCTACAGAAAGCCCTGGCAGCAGAAAAACTAAGTGATTTTTCAGAAGCTTTACATGCTTCAACTCAGGCTTTCATCCCCCTGATCCCCTATCTTAATGAGGCTCTGACAGTAGATATGGCAGGTCACAACGTAATTCTGAGCAATGAAGTTAATCAGTTCATCAACACCCTGATCACCGATATCACCCTCTCCCCTAACAAATCCAATGTGAAGGGAAAGTTGGGTAAGCCCATCACTGATAAACTTGTGATCCATGCTAGACGAAGCAGTGGTCTATCTGTAAAAAACCTACCCCTGAGTCTTCACTTTAGAAAAGGAGCTGGTGCATTAATTGAGTCGATCAATACTGGGAGCCGGGGTTTTGCCGAGCTTCAGGTCTCTGCCATCACCTCAGGTGAAACGCTTCAGATACTGGAGGCTTCTATCGATCTGGATGGTTTGCTTGGTAATGAGCTCTCGCCTATCCTGACAAGTATCCTAAATAGCATCCCTCGAGCGACCACCCGGATCATTATTGATGTGAGCAACCCTACCATCTATCTGGAAGCGGTGGAAATGTTCAATGGTCAGACATTAAGGCAATTGCAAGTTGAACCTCTGGTGAAAAATCATTTTATCCACCAGGGATTTCATTTTGTGAATGATCCATCCAAGGCAGATTGGCAAATGACGCTTACGGCTACAGCCATACAGGGTACTGAGTTCAGCGGACTATTTACTACTTTTGCTGATGTCAGCCTGAATGTGCTCGACCGCAGTACTGGAGATGAGATTTATAAGAATTCGCTTTCCAGAGTGAAAGGGGTCGACCTGAGTTATCAAAATGCTGCCAACAAAGCCTTCAACAATGCAGCGGAGAAACTAAATGCCACGATTTTACCTCAGATTATGGAAAGTTTGAAGTAAAGGCAAAAAGTGACAAGTGACAGGTGACAGATGACAGATGACAGATGACAGGAAAACTAAGATTATCGAAACTGGGTACCGAGTGATTTTGTAGAAATCGTATCGAGGACTAAATGATTAGCCATCATCATCATCTTCATCTTCACATGGTCCTCGATCTTGCCAAACACCCCATTGGCCTGAGTCCTC
>JAYEKW010000237.1 GCA_034716895.1 Candidatus Neomarinimicrobiota bacterium | reverse complement strand
CATAATAGCCCTGGGAACGACTCAGTATATGGTCTACTCCCGTTGGGATATCGACAAAGCCATTCGTAAACAGCTGGCCTGGATCAATATGGCTTCACGCATGGAGCAAGCCGTTGACTTTGGCTATTCGGTGTTGCAGGATAGTCTGCCTGAGAGTTCGCAGGCGATCACCATCAATCGTATTCAAGCTTATCGTACAACCGTCGTCACCGGCATCGATGACGGGACTGATGGGTATTATCCATCAGATAATACTCAACCTGATTATTACCAGATCAAAATCTATATCGCCTGGTTTTCACCAGATAATCTGTCCGATAGCCTCACAGCCTATCTATCTGAAGCAAGTGGTTGGGACTACTAATGGGATATAATGGATCACGAGGAGCGACGCTGCCTGAACTAATGGTAACGCTGGTGATCGCCAGTATTGTAGCTATCGGGTTTTCATCTGTGCTGATGTATTCCAGAAATATGTACAATGATACCCAGGTCCGCTCTCAATTGAGCCGGGATGCATTCATCGTGGATCGATATGTTCGTCAGAAACTGACTTTACAGATCGCTGATTCTATGAGGATTTATGCCAACGCCGCTGATGAGAGTTCCGGAACTACATCCAGCTCAGGAAGCATTTTACGGGCTGTCCGTCCGGATAGTACGGTTGATCACCTTTCAGTTGAGTCTGCTCAGCTGGTTTGGCAGATCGATACAACTACTCATCAACCGATTGATTCAGATATTTCCCAGTTGCAATTCAGTCAACAACCTGGATTCAGCAAGAAACAATTGACCATTTCCATGCAACTAAGTGAAGCTGGTGATACCGTTGAATTGGACTGGCTGGTGAGTATCAGGAATTGATGGGTGACTGAGCCGGTTAACTGCATAAATAAACTGCTCAAATGTAAATTTGAAATGGAACTTGAATAAATGTATATCATCGCCATCATGGTTACTGCGATCATCTTTAGTATCACTGGTTTAGGGGTACTGAATCTGGCTCAAGCAGTCATTCTGGATGCCCAGACTGCTGCCCATACCCTGGAAAATCAGATCGAAGTTGAATCCGTGGCAAACATTGCTATCTGGCGTCTGAATACCGGGGCAGATAGCCTGGGTTCTTTCAGCAACGGTGATGTCACCAGCATTTATGACAGTACCACACTAACCCTGACCATCAACCTGGCAACGGCAGATGATTCGTGCGGCTTCAAACTTTCTTTGGAGGAAGATCATCATTTCCTCCGGGCTATTGGAACCAGAAATACGATCTCACAGTCCAGTTATGGGATTGGCGAAGAACCTGAACATGTTCCACGGGAAAATTTTGGATTTTTGCCGGAGGTTGATCTCAGCTATTGGATAAATAGAGCCGATACGATCTATACTGGGAATGATCGAACCTATTATGATGCTGATCTGCGAGAGGGTATTCTTGTATTTACCGGAGATGGTGTAAAAATTGAGAATGTTGAGCTATCCAACACCACCATGATATTTACTGGAACCGGTATTGATTTTAGAAGAAATAATATTGTAAGTGCCCTGCAAAACGATTCCCTGGTCTATCCTGCTTTGGTTTTTACAGATTCTACTTTCACATTTTTCATCAACGAGTGGTTTGGATCCAGGAAAGACCATATCCAAGGAGCGATCTATGCTGCCGGATCCATTTTACTGCGAAAAGGGGAGCTTTCCGGTCCCGTGGTGGCCAGAAATGTCTTTCTCTGGAGGAATATGGACTTTATTGATGATCAGTATCCTCAATACTATCGCTGGCCTCAGGGGTTTGGAAGCTTTAGTGCCTATGATTGGCCCAAACAGATCGCTTTATGGGAACCACTTTAGACTCAAAAAGGAAGAGCCCTCCAAAGAGAGCTCTTCGCCAACGAATCAATTTCTGATTGATGTTTATCAGTGATCTGTCTTGGGATTCCATTCCTTCCAGACATTTCCCACTAGATCCGGTCCTGGTTTGAGGATCTTCTTCCCAGGTTCCCAGCCGGCTGGACAAACTTCAGCGGCCTTGGTAGCACGGACATGTTGGTAGGCTTGCACCTGCCGGATGGTCTCGGCCATCTGGCGGCCAACTGGCGGTGTCAGGATTTCATAGGCTTGAACCACACCATCCGGATCGATGATGAAGCGCCCCCGCATTTCCACTCCAGCTTCCTCATTATAGACCCCGTAAAGATCACCAATATTTCCAGAACCATCTGAGGCCATGTGAAAGGGAATATCCTTGCCTACCATTTTGGAAAGCTCATGATCATTCCACATTTTGTGGACGAATTGACTGTCTACGCTTACTGAGATAACTTCAACATCCAAAGCTTGAAGTTTGTCATACGAATCAGCGACCGCTGATACTTCAGTAGCTCAGACGAAGGTGAAGTCCCCTGGATAAAAGCATAGGAGCGTCCATTTCCCCAAAAAATCTGATAACTTGACAGTCGTAAAACCACCTTTATAATAGGCTGGCGCGACAAAATCCGGAGCTTTTGCTCCAACTGATACTTCGCTCATTTGATAGTCTCCTTATTATTAGCATACACTATTTTCAGCATAAGAGATTAATCGATGGGAACCGTTGGTTTGAGGTAACCGATCCTTTCGATGATGATCCGTTATGAAGTATTTGACAATAGTTGATAAAAAACAGGTGATAATATACGCAGTGAGTAGCCTGACTCAAGGTGTGAAAATGACTTGACCGATTTTGTGAGGGTCCAGAGATATTCCTTCAGACCCAGGTAGACTGATCTGCCGAAGGCTAACATAGGGTGATCAGATTCCCGGATGTGTCATATTAATCAGACAGAAATTAATTGAAATTGTCAGAAATAATTACCCCCGACTCGGTAACAAAGAATTCATGTGCTTCTTGGAATCTCAAATTATCGTAAACTCTGGAGTCGTATGATAAAGTCCATATATCATATATAAATAACATGATAAGCATATTTGTTGAGGTGAAATTACCAGTAGATAATTTGTATTGGAAGACTGAAATTGAGCTCAGCACACCTGAAGCATAATTTGGCATATAACTTGTCTGTTACGCGTACGTGAAATATATAAATTATAGTAATGCATAACGTGATCACTCAAAAACCAAAAATAAGTCAACTAACCCTGAATTGGTTACTGGTGCTGACGGGCTTGCTGATATTTTTGGTGGCTTCACTTAGCGCACAACCGGCAGGGTATGAGCACCGCAAAAAAATTACTCTGAATAGTTCGCAGATCAGCGGATCAACTGCTCACTCGAATTTTCCCGTGATGATCAAGCTTACTGAAACTGATCTTAAATCCACCAGCAATTCGGGAGGCGTTGTCAACCCTTCCGGCTATGACATCATTTTTACTCAGTCAGATGGATCCACACTTCTGGATTTCGAACTCCAAAATTATACTTCAACAACTGGTGATTTGCTCTGCTGGGTTAGAATGCCCACCTTGTCCCCAGCTTCAGATAGCATCATCTACCTCTACTACGGAAAATCAGGTATCTACTCTGACCAATCAGATACACTGACCTGGAATAGTAATTATCTGGGAGTCTGGCATCTGGAAGATCTTAGTGATGCTGCCGGCACTTATACCCTTACGGATCACAACACTGCAGTTAGCTCATCCGGTAAGTTGGGTAGTGCCAGGGAGTTTGATGGTGATGGGGATGATCTGGAAGAGCTGAAGGCTGGTACCTATCTGGATGGCTTAAGTAGTATTTCGATTTCACTATGGGCTAAGGCAGATGCTGTTGGAACTGACAAGGGTCTGATCTATGCTGACGATCCAGATGCCCTGGATCGACGATTAATGATTCGTCAGGATGCTGCTGGTGAAAAGGGTGGTGGGACCAATGTCTATCGTACAGCTCTGTTGGTTGGTACAACGAGCAAGCAAAGACATGAATCCAGCAATGGATCAGCCACCACGAGTTGGCAACATATCACGATGACCCGTACAGATGGGGATTTAACGGATTTTTATATAGATGGTAGTCTGGATACTCCTTCTTGGGGCAAAAGCAGATCGGGAACCACCAATAAAAGTGAAAAGCTGATTATTGGCAAGGGCTCCAAAGATGGAGCTACCAGTTCCTGGGATGGTCTTATTGATGAGGTCCGTATATCCAATGTTGAGCTAAGTGCTGATTGGATTGCCACTGAATACACGAACATGACTTCCCCTGGCACCTTCCATACAGTTTCAACCACCAATGAATTACCCACTCTGAGTGATATCGAAACTATCGCCTTATCGTATCAAGCAAATGACCCGGCCACTATCGTTAGCACGAGCGTCATTGCACATGACTATTCGGAGTTCACCCTGGATAGTGCGAAAGTTCAGATTTCTACAAACTACTTGAGTAGTGAAGACACCCTGACTTTTGCAACAAATTATGGCATCACTGGATCCTGGCAGGAAAGTACCGGCATATTACGTTTAACTGGAAATGCTCCCATTGCAGATTACACATCAGCTTTGCAGGAAGTTTATTATCAAAATTCGGAAGCTGTGCCTTCAACCTCAACTCGAACCGTGAGTTTTAGTGTAAGTGATGGAACTGGGTTCAGTCCTACGGTTACTCGCGATATCACTATTGGCGCTATAAATAATGCCTCGGTTCTGGCAAGTATTGAAGGAGCTACCCTGGCCTATACTGATGGGGATCCTGATACAATTCTGACCACAACACTGGCGATCTCGGATGTGGATGACTACTACCTGGATACGGCCTGGGTGTCCATCGCAGCTAATTATGTGAGTGGTGAGGATAAGCTCGATTTTGCCACCGCTTACGGGATCACCCCCTCCTGGAGCAGTGTGAATGGTATCCTGCTTTTAACAGGCTCTGCCGCCCTCAGTGATTACCAATCTGCTTTGAGAGCAGTCACCTATGAAAACTTAAACCCCGATCCTGATACAGCCACCAGGACCATCAGTTTTCAGGTTAGTGATGGCTTGGCTCACAGCAATATTTTGACACGTGATCTGAGTGTAACTGCTGTCAACGATGCCCCTATCATCAGTGATATTGAACGAGCGGGAATGGTTTACGACGCCGGTGATGGACCCGTGGCAATCACGGACTCACTCACCATCTATGATGGCGATAACACCAAAATTGATAGTGCCAATGTCCAGATTAGCAGCAATTTTTTTACCGGCGAGGATAGCCTGGGATACGCCAGTATTTACGGAATTTCCGGGACTTGGGACAACGTCAGTGGAACGTTAAGATTAACAGGTAAAAAAGCACTGGCTTCCTACGAAACCGTTTTACGTTCAATTACCTATGAGAATCACCTAGCTACCCCGCATACACCGACGCGTGTGATCACATTTAAAGTATTCGACCCTACTTCTACGAGCAATTTATTGACCCGCTCAGTTTCATCTGGTGCTCCAGCAACTATTTCAGGTCTTGACTTATGGCTGAATAGCAATGAAGGGGTGTATACGGACAACGGTGGGACTGCAGAAGCGGTGGATGGTGATGATGTACAGGTATGGAAAGACCAAAGCGGTAACGGGCGAGATTTTATTAATTCCAGCGGAACACCCTACTGGCGGGAAAACGTGGCTGGCTTAAACGGAGAAAGTGCCATAGAGTATTCAGGTGGGGGTGAATCCCTTCGGGATGCCGATGGTGAAGATTATATCATCGGACTCACGGAATTCACTACCTTTCTCGTGGTAAAATCTGATATCACTTCAACAGATAAGGGTTTATGGCTTGTCCGAAATCCTGGAAATGGGGATAAGGAATTCTCCATTCGCTATGATGCAGTGGGGGACAACAGCAGTGAATTGAATGTAGTCAAGGTTGCCATCATGGACGATGTGGTAGCCAATGAGATGGAGAGTATTGCTGAAATTCAGACGACCAACGCACAAATTGTCTGTTTGGATTGGAAAAGCAATGAAGTTTGGGATCTGTACATAGATGGTGTTTTGAATAATCCCTCCTATTCTGGATCAGCACCCTCAGGCTCTATCAGCTCTGCAGTAAAAATGATTATCGGTCAAGGTCCAGAGGATGGAGGGGGCTGCTGGGATGGTATGATTGCTGAAGTTGTCCACTATAACAGACATCTATTAGAGTCCGAACGGCAAAGTATTGAGGACTATTTTTCTGATAAATATGCTATCAGTGTTCGACTTCTTGAACCGGCCTCTGGTGGAGAATCAATTTCAGCTGATGACTCAGGTGGCTCCTTTACGACATTAACTGGACCACGTATTACTGAAGATACTGCAGGTGAATTAATTGGTGGCGGTACCATTATATTAAACGCACCCAGCGGTTACGAATGGGATACTGTTGGTGCGACACCTACCGTTACTGTTCAGGAAGCTTATGGGATTTCGACTGCACTCACAGTTTCCTATACATCGAGAACCAGTTCAACCATCACCTATACTGTTGGTACAGCATCAAACTCTGGTAGTCAACCCGGTGAGGTCATTTTTAGTGGAATCCAGGTGAGACCCAGCTCAGCATTAGTTCCAAGTACGGGAGAGATCACCAATACGGGGACCACTGGTCCCGGTGGGAGCACGAACTATGGAACCTTGACTCTGGTTGCCGGAACGCCTACAGATGTGATCTACACGCAATCACCTTCAGCAGGTACTATGGGTGAGGTTCTGTCACCAGCAATTAATGTTGAGATTCAAGATGCTGGCGGCAATACCATGGAGACTGCGGGAACCTCAGTAGTCATTGCCATTTCAACAGGAACTGGCAATCTGACGGGAACCGATACCCTAAGTACAGATGCAGGGGGACATATATCCTTTAGTGATTTAGTGATAGATGCCGCTGATACTTTTGTCCTAACTGCCTCCAGTACAGGTCTAACCTCTGCTGTGAGTAGCTCATTTGTTGTCTCGAATCCGGGACAATATGTTACTTTTCTGATTGAGAAGGAGAGTACTGGCAATATTCTGACTCAGACAGCCGGGGTCGACTTCAATGTGAAGATTTCTGCAGTGGATGGAAGTTCAGCTGTGGATACAGATTTTACAGGAACTGTTGATCTTACATCCTCAGGTACACTAAGCAATGGTAGTGGGACCACTACTGCGTTTGTAGCTGGCGTTCTCGCGTCACATACCCTGGCCATCAGTAGCATTGGAGACTATACAGTTACTGCTACTACTACATCTAGCAGTGAAACTGGAAACAGCAATACGTTTACAGTTGAATCTGGGCCAGCAAGTGCCGGTATGTCTGAGATAACTGCCAGCCCAACCGTCCTTGCAAATGATGCTGTGAGTACATCCACTATTACAGTTCAATTAAAGGATGCGGGGGGTAACAAT
>JAYEKW010000236.1 GCA_034716895.1 Candidatus Neomarinimicrobiota bacterium | reverse complement strand
CAAGGTAATAGGTCCAGATTTGGTTACCCTGGTTACCCTGTGTGATGTAAAGAACATCACCATGGAATGTAAATTTGTTCGGGTTTTCTGTGGGAAGCTCCATCAGCTCCTCTGCAATTCCTGCAGGGGTGATACGAGTCAGCATCTTATTCCCCCAGCCAACAGCGAGATAGACATTGCCAAAACTATCCACTGCCAGACCACTTGGTGAATAGTCCTCGGTCAAGAGAATTGTCTCAATACTGGCATCAGTAATGGTATCCTGGGTTGCTGCGTCTGGGAGCATGGCACGATAGAGGCCATTTCGTCCTGAATCACTTCTGGTATACCAGTACACGTACCCATCATTGATACGTGTTGGAGCACCCCAGCCTTGATTCGAGAGAATTTGTGTGACACTAGCATCACTATTACGTCTCCAGAAACCACCGTCTGCAGTACCTACATAGAGGTTCTCATCTTCGTCAAAATCAAGACAGAATGGGTTGTCAATATCCGTATCAGGGATATATGTTTCATAATCACCTTCAGTTGCCAATGATATCCGTGTCACACCATATGTGCCCCATACAACAGCTGCATAGAGATAACCATCTGGTCCGACAACCATTTCACCTTCACCCCAGTGGGTTTGTCCAAAATATCTCTGATTACCATTTGGACCTATTATATAGACTTCTCCTGGATCCTGACCTCGTACATAAAGTTTATCCTCTCCGTCAAAGGCGATTCCTCCCTTTGTCTTTGGCAATGCAGGAACTGAATCCACGTCGAAAATGGGCTTTACGATCATTTCAAGACTGTCGCTAGTCAGGTCATTTCCAAGGTTACGTACTGAAACGTAAGCATCAATGGTTGCACCTGATGTGCTCATACCTGGAACAAAAAATGTCAGATTTGTCTCACTACCTTCACTTGGTGTCACAGATTCACTAACAGTAACTGTTTTACCAGCGAGTTCCACGAGATTCATATTCAGAACGGGGTTAAAATTCTCGCCTGTGATGGTAACTGGTTCACCTGTATACGCGTCAGTGCTGGACAAGCTTGTAATCATTGGTGGTTCTATCACTTCTTCCGGATCATCCTCTTCACAATTGGTAAAGAGAAAGACGACGGGGAGAAGAACCAAAATGAACAGGTATCTCTTTTTCATGCTGTCTCTCCTTAGTTTAGAATTATTCCTGATGTGCATGTTTTCATGATCCTTATATCAATCGAACCCACTATCAAGCAATCTAATGGTGTTAATGCAATCGTTTGCACATAATGATAATCAAGTGAATACCCCTTGTCAATATCAAAATGCAATCGTTTGCATATTTATAATTTATACATGTACGGTAGTCAACATTTTTTTGGCTACTAGCAACTACCTCAAATAATAGTGCCTTAAAGGAGAATCTTAAGGTACTGTTATTTAGTGGTTTCTCTGATTGTTCGGATGTTTTGTGAAACGCTCACTTCCCTATCAAGAATATCGACCACCCTGCTCATGAGCTCGCGGACACGATTTTCCTGTCTCTCCGAGTGAATTTGCGACAGCCGCTTCAAATGCCAACCCAACATTCCGTGAGCAGTCCAGGCGATATAAATGGGTAATACTTCCCATTCTTCTGGAGTCAATTTCCTATGCGTGAGATATCCACGGAGGATTGACTCTAGATATGAGTAGGATAGCTCATTTCTCGGGAAGCAAAATCCATTGATAGTCATTGCAAGGTCGAAAAGTAAAGTATCAATACATGCCTCTTCAAAATCGATGACAGCCTGAAGGTCATCCCCTACGAAAAGAGAATTGTCGGGGAATACATCGGCATGAATAAGACCCCTTGGCAGATCAAAGGTCAATCTTTCGGCAAATACTCGAGTCGTAGTCGTGAAATACTCGTAAATATCCAGTAATTCTACTGGGGCATTGGAAAGCTTTTCAGATAATTCCAGAGATGAAGCAATGTTAATTGTGTTCTGGCGTAAAAATTTTACTGGAGGAGCAATGGTACTTAATTGCCCAACACAACTTCCTATTTGAGTAGCCACGGTGGAAGATAACGATGGGTGTTCACCTTTGATAAAATCGTAAATGACAGCATAACCCGGAGAATATTCAGTTACATACCCTCCCCTGCGCTTTGCAACCGAGTACGATGTTAAGAACTGAAAACTGCTGAGATGCTGTAATAAGTCTAACTCTTGTGTTAGGTCGTCATACTTTTTCTCCAGAACCCACCTGAATAAGTATGATCCCCTATCGGTATCTAATTTGAAACTTCGATTAGCGTAGCCGGGAGATAACTCTTCTATACTTACAAAATGTCCAATATCATACTGATGTATTACTCGACGGATGTGGTCGATATTGAAATCGTTTTTCATCATTGTTCATAATAAATCTCTACTGCATTAAATTCAATCCTAATCGATGGCCCCAGACTCTTCTGTCAATTAATTATCTTGAATATTTTGACACAATCTCCGTAACCTACTGACTACCAGAGATATATTCAGGACTTAAAATCCCTCGGCCCTTAAAGCCGTGCCGGTTCGATTCCGGCCCCGGGTACTAACCTGTGTCCCGATGTAATTGTCGGGATCTTCGGTAAGTAAACCAATTTATTTTATGTTACCTTATCAGGGAATAGTTCGCCAAAGCACGTAGTGCGCAGGAGAACCCCGGGTACACCTCTAACATGTTGTATACGCTACTATTATATCTATTCTAGTAAAGCTATATGTATTGTTCAAGCCAAACATAATTAAGACATTTCACACCACCACATGCCATATTCTTTGACACTATTTTGAGACGGCTACTGAGACCTTGATTATTGGGTTTGAGAAAGGTTAGCTAAGTTCAGGATTGCAGTCTCATAAACGACGGTATTTGAAACTGTCGACTAGCAAACATTCATCACAAATTTGCAAGCAAAAGGGATTCCACAATTATGCCGATTCTACTGAGTGGTTGTTTCCCAAAGAGATGAAATTGGCGCTGCATACAAGCCATTGCCCAGCGATATCACACGATCTCCAATATACAGCACGACTCCCATTGAAAGTTCGCTCCCAAGCAACCTTTGCAGTCTTTTCAGACCTACAAAATCATTCTCCCTGATCGTTGCACTTGCTTTAACCTCAACCCCCACGATTTTCCCGTTGCTGTCTTCTAGAACTAAGTCCACTTCATATCCATCTCTATCACGAAAATGGAAGAACTCAATATCCTCTACTAACCAACTGGCCTGACGCCTTAACTCGTTATATACAAAGGTTTCAAGGATATGTCCAAACTTTCCGTGATCATCTCTTAATTGCTTGGTTGAAATATTCATAATGGAACAGGCAAGTCCAGTATCTGTCAGATGTACCTTAGGTGTTTTTACTAAACGTTTTATCCTGTTTCTGAAAAACGGTTGTAGATACTCAACCATAAATATCCGACTCAACAACTCGGTATAATGTTTGAGTGTTGGTTTTGATAATTGGAAAGCAGGCGCTATTTCAGATACATTTATTAATTGTGCCGTTTGGTTAGCCAGCATTTTTAACAATTTGGGCATTGATTCAATATTATGAATTTTCGTAATATCCTGGAGGTCACGCTCAATGATTGTAGTAGTATAATTACGATACCAAGTTCTGTTTCGATTCACATCCAATCGCTTAAAGGGCTCAGGATATCCCCCTCGAACAACCCGCTCTAGTATTTCATTATAATCTGTTTGAATATCCCTTGGAGCGAATGTGCCAGTGAACATCTGTGAAATAGCATTCATCTCGGATGACTCTATCTCTACCTGAGACAAAGGGTGAAGACGCAATATTTCAACCCGTCCAGCCAAGGAATCAGATACTTTCGGTAACAGCATCAGATTGGCTGAACCAGTCAGGATAAACCGTCCTGGCTCTCGATTCCCATCGATTGCCTTCTTAAGTGTTCTGAATATTTCTGGAACTATTTGCACTTCATCTAGAATACACTTCCCGGGCAAGCGATTAACGAAGCCTATGGGATCCAGTCTTGCAGCTGTTAATGTTGTCTCATCATCAAAAGTATAATATGAATACTCATCCCCTAGCATCTTTGCTAAGGTTGTTTTTCCACTTTGTCTGGCACCGTGGATTAGAACTGCTGGCGTATCAGCAATGGCTACTTTCAAGCTTTCCATTAAATATCGGGGAAATATCTGTAGCTTATTCATACCGGCAAATTATAACATTCGCTATCGGCTAATTCCAAATATTAATTTCGGCTAATTATAAATATAGGCTTCGGCTATATTAAAATATTTGATACCATATGCACTGGTACTCATCCCCCTCTACGACGAAATCTTCTCTCTATGATATGAGTTCATATTGTCTCAAAAAGGGTGTCCCAATATTAAGGCACTACTTTAGCAGAGTGCTTAATCGATAACTCCCCCAATTTGTAGCACCTAATTCCCCAATAAGGAATGGATTAGTTTTACCACTCAATTATTTTGATATAATCCCAATAACCTACTGACTATCAGAGATATATTCAGAACTTAAAATCCCTCGGCCTAAACAGCCGTGCCGGTTCGACCACGTCCGCGGTAGCGGATCAGGCTCCGGGTACCAGCCTACGCTCTTCGAGCTTCGGCTCGGCATGCTCGACTTCGCTCTGAAAGTATGAAGTCGACCGCGCCATAGCCGAGTGTAACGAGGCGACGGCGGGTATACTAAATCCCCCCTCCATTAACAGAGCTTCGTCGCAGCAGGCCGGGGATTTTCTTCAAATTGAGCGAAGGATTTCACGCCACCACTTCTAATATTCTTTGACACAGTTTTGAATATCTTTGATTAGATTAATATCTGTGTTTAGGATTTTTCCCCTACTATAGTAGACTGATGCGTTATCTTATTCTTTCATAATTCACTATAAACCCTTGCCATCTTGTTCGAATATTATCCATATGGTAAAACCTATCAAATACTTGACAATAGATCAATTAAATAGCTATATTATAGCTGTTATATTGTATATATGTCACATACGCACAATACATATTTGACACATTTGCGAGTAGATATCTAATATGTGGCTATTATCTTGACAATGTGTCAGAAAGGGTGTTCAACGAAAATGGACAAGTTTTTAGCTAGACATTCCGTGTTTACAATAAATGAGCTGGATGACTTCCTTTTACAACGAGGAACGACTAAAATCAGTGCGCGGAATTCTGTCTTACGACACCACAAAGGAGCTGGGCGTATAAAACTGATACGTAGAGGTCTTTATGCTGTCATACCAACTGGGGCAAATCCTGATACGTACCAGGTTGATCCATATCTCATAGCATCAAAGTTGAAACCCGATGCAGTATTGGCATATCATACAGCGCTTGAGTTCCATGGGAATGCTTATTCCGTGTACTCACGGTTTACCTACACTTCTTCTGAGCGATCAGCTCCCTTGAAGTATCAGTCTAGTGAGTACTTGCGGGTACCCATACCAACAGCATTCAGGAAGAAGGCACCAGATTCAGCAGGAGTAAAGACAATCATACGTTCTGGAGGATCGGTCCAAGTAACAAACCTTGAGCGGACTCTTGTGGACGTTTTACACCGTCCTGACCTGAGTGGAAGCTGGGAAGAGATATGGCGTTCCCTGGGTTCGGTGGAATACTTCGACACAGAACAGGTAATCAAATATGTCAAGGCATTGAAAAATGCAACAATCGCAGCTAAAGTGGGGTTTTTCCTGGATCAACATCGGGATACCCTTCTTCTGGATGATTCATATCTCACTCCATTACAGCGGCTAGTGCCCAAGCAACCACACTACTTGGAACGTGGAAATCGAAAGGATTGTAAGTTGATCAAAGATTGGAACTTAATGGTTCCTCACAAGATATTGGATAGAGATTGGGAAGAACCATCATGAGAATCGCATCTGAAGAAATAATGTCTATTTCAGAATCGACTGGACACAGACCAGATATCCTGGAGAAAGTACTTCAGCTGCTACACCTGTTGAATAGTTTGAATACTCATCCATTCCTTAAAGATAAGTGGGTTCTCAAAGGTGGAACCGCCCTCAATGTGTTTGCATTGGACCTACCCAGGTTATCCGTTGATATTGATATTAATTATGGTTCATCGTCATAATGCGCACCTATACCAGAGTATTGTTCTTCGACAATAAAATTCTTTCTCTGCAATCAAGGTAGGTAGCAAATCCCAATTCTAACCTGGATTAAATTCCCTGAAAGGGAAAAACAAGAATAGCCACGGGTGAAACCCGTGGTCAAAGATTTATAAATGATCCAACCCTGGAGGGGTTGAACAATACTAATGTAAATATTTTTCATCAAACTCTATTTCATGTTTTATCAGAAGTTCTCTAAGTTCCTCAATAAATGATTGTTTCTGATCGTGCTTCTCCCGGTTTTTGTTGAGGATTGCAAACGTGGTATGGAATCTTTATTACCTTTCACTGATAGTGAACAAGAATTCCTGGACCTGATCTTGGATAAAGGAAGGATTGATGGCAGTCTCTTAACTCAAGATCCAGATCTTCAACAACGGATTGCGACCCATCCATCTTTGAACTGGAAAACCATAAATGTTAAAAAGCACAAGGGTCTATAATCCCCTGTGGAGCAAGCAGAAGGTGAGAGTACAATTCCCTCATCTGATTTCCCATCATCTATATTTATGGATGCATTGTATTTGTTTTTTTTGACACAATCTTTGTAACCAACTGACTATCAGCGAGTTATTCAGGACTGAAAATCCCTCGGCCTAAACAGCCGTGCCGGTTCGATTCCGGCCCGGCTTTAAAGGCCGAGGATTTTCTTCATGTTGAGCGAAGGATATCACGCCACCACATGCCATATTCGTTGATAATATATTGATACACTTTTGATTTCATGTTTGCTTGTTGAAATGTAATCATGGGTTAGGTAGGGTAATGATGAACGACAAGCATTCCCTCGCGCGGGACTTCTAAATGTCGCTCATCAAGAGTGCCAGGGTGAACGTTGGAAATCAGCTGGCAGGAAAATCTTTGAGCTTGCGATTCACCTCACGCAACACCTTCTCAAAGTCAGGAAGATCCTGTATCTGTGAGGTGATTGATCTTCTCCACCTCGCCCGGTATTGGGGTATGCGCTGTTGGAGCTTTGCATGGAACTCCCCTGGCTTGAGACCTTTCTGCTCGCACTTTGTTTCGAAGTCAGGTGTGAGATAGCCAGCATCCATCCCCTGATCTTCAATGAGATACCAGATATCATAGAAATCCCTGGCCTGTACCCGCTGCATCACTGATCGCAACTTCTCAACCAGTATCTCTTCCAGTGTGTAGCAAAGTAATTCATGACTTTTC
>JAYEKW010000235.1 GCA_034716895.1 Candidatus Neomarinimicrobiota bacterium | reverse complement strand
CCCCTTCAGGGAATGTGGATCTGAGTAAAAGATGAAAGCTTCCTGACAATCCAACTAACGAGGTACGCATTTAGGGGATGAACCTTATTTATAATTTCTATACCAGTGCACAGGCTTATCTATCAATCCACGGCCCTTCGATACGATCTTCGTTCCACTCAGATCACTCAGGGGCCTTCCGCTCCAACTCCCAAACCCCCAAACCTCCAAACCCCCAAACATCCAAACTTCCAAACATCCAAACATCCAAACATCCAAACAAATAAATTGACAACGCCCCATTTTTCGGATAACCTAACAGCGATTTTTGTAATTAGTTCTTAGCACAAGGAAGCTCGTGAAAGTCGGGCACAGTCGCGCTACTGTAACCAGGGACGATGTAGACACAAGCCACTTCAGCATTGAGGGAAGGCGTCTGCAAAGGATGAACTGGAAGTCAGGATACTTTTGTTTTGGACTCAATCTCCATGAACCTTCGCGAGTAAAGGGACCGGAATGAACAGCCTGAGCACCAGGACCCATTCAGACAATAGCCCCACCTTGAGACCGGGCTTTTTTTATGCCCTGTGGATCCTGTTCATCTCACTTTCTTCAATTTTCGCCAGCAATATGAACGCAACCACAAATTGCTTCATTCACGGATATACGCTAGACCAGAACGGACATGCAATCCCCTATGTTTCACTGGTTTTTAAGCATTCCGAGTTATTTCTACTTTCTGATGAAACGGGTGAATACAGTTATTCAGCACCCATCTATGCCAATGATTCGATCCTGATCCAACGTATCGGATATGAGCAAAAGATCCTTTCTGCAAACGAGTTATTGCTCCTGAACGAGATCAGACTTGTGCCAACTGTACTGACTCTGGAAGCGGTAGAAGTAGTTGCTGGAATGCTAACACCCGCTAGCCGGGATATTGCTGTTCTAAGTACCTATTCGAAAACCAGGGGCACTGGAACTGTGGATCACAATAAAATGCTGAATCGAATTCCTGGGATAGCCATAAAAACCTACGGTGGTCCAGCCGGGATCAGTACACTGAGTATGGATGGTGGACCCAGCTCACACACCCGGGTTCTGGTCAATGGCATTGATATCACTTCTGCTCAAAACGGGGAGGCTGATATCTCGCAGTTACCCCTGCCTTTTGTGGAAAGTATGCAATTCAGCCCCTATGACATCGCTGAAAGCGGAAGCGTCGGGAGTGATGGGATTGTTAAACTGGAAGCAGGTGCTCAGCAAAACCATGTGTCCATAAGCGCAGGCAGTTTTGGTCATCTGGCCTACGATGTGAACCTCAATAAGCAAATTTTCAACTTCCAAACTTCGCTGCAAATCGGGCAACGTCATGAAAAAGGCAATTACCCTGTGGTTTGGAGTGATACACAAAACTATCGACAAAATAATGATCTGGAACAGCGATTTGCAGCACTGAGAATCCGGGGATTGCTTCGCCCTGATCTTTTTTGGCAGCTGACAGCCATGGGATCCTGGCAATCCCGAGGTGTTGCCGGTCTGGTCTGGTCTCCTGATACGATCTCCCATCGTGAGGATCAGCTCCAGTTGCTGGGTTCAACCCTGGGCTGGATCCGTCCCAGTGGAAATACTCGTTTCAACTTTACTTTGCGCCGCTCTCAAGAGGTTTACACCAATCCCTATTTAAATCTGGAAAGTGACCATCACCTGCAGAGTTTCCGTCTGGAAATAACTGATGAACAACCCTATGGCAAGCACCTGGCAGTAGCTTCATCTGTCAGCTTTGTTTGGGATGTGATCGAGAGCAGCACGACTAATGACCATTCAAGAATTAGCTATGGTGCATCATTGGCACCAACGATCCAGTTCTTCACCAGGCTGAAATTGGTCCCCTCTTTAAAGTATCAATATAGTCCTGACCTGTATGAGCGATTCATCTCTGATCTACAACTCCGAATCCCACTCCATTGGGGTCCGATGAGCCTCATTGCTGCCAGCATAGGCGAACGTTACCGCTATCCCAGCTTCAACGATCAGTTCTGGGAACCCGGTGGTAATCCGGATCTCCAACCTGAAGAAACTGAGGTAGTGACGGGGCAGATCCATCTTGATCTCCAGGTCGTGGGAAATCTGATCATTCAATGGCAGAAAAAAGAGAGTACAAATCTGATCCAGTGGATGCCCGTTCATTCTTATTGGCAGCCTGGCAATGTCCTATCGGCTACCAGAGAAAGCAGCAAAGCCATGTGGCGATTCCAGCACCAGCGCTGGCAATTATCGGCTTTTGCCCATCTGAGTTTGATCCACACAACGGACCATAGTAGACAGAAACCACTTCGATATGCTCCACACCAGACATCGGCCTTTGGCTTGACCTGGTCACCTGATGCGTTTGAATTCAATCTCCAGCATAACTATGTCTCAGAACGGATCAGCATGTATGATTATCCTGAAGATACTATTCTGGAAGCCTCGGAACTATGGTCACTGAGCGTAGCCAGGACCTGGTTTGAAGATATTGGTGATATTACTCTGGTAATAGCTGGTGACAATCTGGGCAATGTCCGTTATGAAAGTATCCGCGGATATCCTGAGCCCGGGCGTTCCTTTCGTTTAAGTGCAACCTATAGATTTAAATGATAAATGATGAATTCTGATAACACAAACCACCCAGCTTACAGAACCCACCACAAAATTTTCTTGTCGCCACAAAGCCCAACAAAGCGACTCCGAACTCCAGAACTCAGAAACTCAAAAAGGAGCCATAATTGAAAACAACCCGACGCACCTTAGTTCTATCCGCACTCATCATCATTTTTGCCATCCCTGCCCTGGCAGGTAATTACTTCGCTTTATGTGAAGGAAATTATGGTCAGGCAAACTCATCTCTCTGGTCATTCAACGAAAGCATTTCAAGTATTGATGGTCCCCTGGTCTGGAATACAAGCACAAATCCTCTCGGGGATGTGGGTCAATCCTTAACTCTTTTCGATCACAAATTGTACATCATTATGAATAATTCACATGAGATCCGGATCCTGGACCTGGCCAATAACAATGAACACCTCGGTGATATAGAATTGCCCAGCGCCAGTCCCCGCTATATGGCTGTTCAACCGTCGCTGGAACGCGGTTTTGTCAGCAGTTGGAATGTAGGGGGCTTGCTCATCATTGATCTGAATACTGACACAACGGTAGATACGCTTCTGCTGGGCGGTCTGCCTGAGCAACTGTTGATCGATGGCGACGACCTGTTCGTATCCATGATCATGCACCCCGACTTGTCCAGCAATAATCAAATTCTTAGACTTGATATAAGCACTGTATCTCCCCATGTGATAGAGAGTTACGAAGTAGTGCCTGGTCCAGGATCCATGGCATTGAGTAATGGGTTCCTCTACGTCACATCGATTTATTACAACGATGCCTGGGAGTCTTTCAGCGGTACCTCACGTATTGATATCGCCACTGGTGCAGTCCTTTCAGTTGACCATGGTTATTATACCAACTACAGTGCTGATATTGACATCATTCATGAGACGGCTTATCGTATTTATGGGAATTCCATTGTTCCTCTGAATGATGATCTCAGTTTCAATACGTCAGGTAGTATTGGCAATACAGCTGACCTTTATTCTTTCTCGATCCAAAATGAAATGTTGATCCTTGGCACCAGCGATTTTGTAGCACCGGATCAAATACTGGTCTATGCACCTGACGGTTCCAGTCAGGGGATCCTCACCTTGGGCGCTCTACCTGGTGATGTGATCTATTATGATCCTGATGTTGTCTCTCTGGATGAATCCCATCTGGTACCAGCAGCTTTTGTCCTTGGGAATAATTACCCCAATCCATTTAACGGAACGACCAGTATTCCCTTCCAGTTGCCAGAAGCAGGATACACATCATTGAACATCTTTGATGCTCAGGGTCGTTTGGTCAACTCACTCCTCAATGCTGATCTGGGTCAGGGAAAACATGAGTTCAGTTGGTATGGAACCAATGCTTCAGGCAAAATAGTACCCAGTGGGATCTACTTTGCCGTATTGCGTTCAGGTTCGGACCGATCCATCATTAAACTGAATATGATCAAGTAACTCTGGACCTTGAGCCTGGATGAAGTGTCCAGCCCTGTACCACAAGCTCCGGGGAAATAGCTGAAATTGACATAAGTTTTTCCTTTTCCCGCTTCACTATAGCTTTAAAATAAGCCCTATATTTGTTCACCGCGCTCCATACACGAAGGGTTTATTTATGAAACGTTCTACCGCCGGTTTGCTGGCCTTTGCAACAATTGGTTTCTTTCTTTATGCGTTTGGCATTGATTTCTTCGATGCAATCTGGTCCTTCCCCTCTCAACGAGCGGTTCCATTTATGGTAATGGCCCTGGTGGGAACTGGTATTTACATCAGTGTCTATCTTGGCTTTCCTCAAATTAAACGCTTCTGGCATGGCGTGAAAGTAACACTGGGCATTTATGACAATCCGGAGGATGAGGGTGACCTGAACCATTTCCGCGCTCTGACAACGGCTCTCTCCGCGACGGTGGGAATTGGGAATATTGCCGGTGTTGGTATCGCGCTTTATTATGGTGGTCCAGGTGCCTTGCTGTGGATGTGGATCACGGCTTTCTTCGGGACGACCCTCAAATTTGCCGAAAGTACACTGGCGCTCAAATATCGGGAAATGGATGTAAATGGCAACACAGCCGGTGGCCCCATGTATACCATCGAAAACGGTCTTGGGCAAAATTGGCGCTGGTTGGCAGTCGCTTTTGCAGCCTTCACAGTGATCTGTTCCATGGCAACCGGTAACGCGATCCAGTCATTCACTGTCTCAGATCAGATCTATTCTGAAGTTACCCAGGTCGTTGGTACTACCCATTGGTTAACCCTGAAACACTTGATCTTTGAAGGTTTTGAGGTTTCTGTCCAACAGATCATGAATGGTCTTATCATGGCCATTTTAGTTGGCATGGTGATCATTGGCGGGATCAAACGAATTGGCAAAGTCACAGGTTACCTGGCTCCCATTATGGCTGGTGTATATGTCTTTTCCGTACTACTGATCCTACTCGCCAATTTTGACAAGTTGGGTGCATCCTTTGGATTGATCTTCAAGATGGCCATTAATCCACCTGCCATGGCTGGGGGTGTCGGTGGCGGTGTCCTGTTGGTCATGCTCCATGGAATCAAGCGGGGCTTATACTCCAACGAAGCTGGTCAGGGAAGTGCAGCAATTGCCCATTCAACAGCCAAGACCAATCACCCGGTTCGTGAGGGTGCTGTGGCTATGCTGGGTCCCTTTATCGACACCATCCTGATCTGTACCCTCACCGGCCTGGCGATCATTTCCACTGGTGCCTGGGAACACACCGAATTTTTTGTACGCATCAGTGTCCAGGATGCGACTCTGGCAGATTCGATCATCGCAGCAGGTGTGTTTGATGGAAAAGAGTTGATGAACAGCAGCCTGTTAACTTCTTTTGCTTTCAGGGAAGGATTGAGCTGGATGATCAGTTGGGGTGACAAGATCATTACGGTTTCCATCTTGCTATTTGCCCTGTCAACTGCTATCAGCTGGTCATTCTATGGTGACCGCTCAACAGAATATTTATTTGGACCCAAAGCCATCATGCCCTATCGCTATGTGTATGTCTTCTTTGTTTTTCTGGGAGGAATTGCTGGTTTGGAGGCAGTTTGGAAATTTGGTGATGCAGCCCTTGGATTCATGACACTGCCCAATTTATTGGCTATAATCCTGTTATCTCGTAAACTGAAGAGCATGACCAATGATTATTTCGCCGAGGAGCATATACCGTATAAATAGACCGATCAGCAGTTTCCTTTTTTATAAACCAGGCGGTGATTCGAATCGCCGCCCGGGTAAAAGAAACGATCACATTACACTGAGGCACCCATGGACAAACTCCGTGACCAATTGATAATTGATGCCGGTGAGATTGCCAAAGCCGCCGGTGACCTTATTGTCAAATTGAGCAATAACCAACGCCAGATATCCTATAAGAGTACCCGTGATATGGTCACAGAAGCCGGTGGGACTGTCTCTGACCCCCTGGGCAAAGAACTGGAGTACTTATGAAATTAAAAATTAAGACATTCACGTTCTATCTGATCCTGTTTCCGGTATTGTTATCGGCTGACTATTGGCAACAAAAGGTGCTTTATGACCTGGATGTTACCCTGATAGATTCCCTGCACCAGGTCGCTGGTAGTGAGACTATTACCTACATAAATAACTCACCTGATAGTCTTCATTTTATCTGGATGCACCTCTGGCCAAATGCCTACAAAAACAACAGGAGTGCTCTTGGACAACAAAAATTCAATAGTTTCTCTACTAAAATGCACTTCTTGCCTGACTCTTCTTTTGGCTGGATCGAGATCAGCGATGTCACTGCTGAGGAGCAAACCCTGGAATGGGAGTATCGCTCAGCGGATACCCTGGATGTGGCAAAATTCTTTCTGAATAAAGTGCTTTCCCCTGGTGACACGTTGATCATTGACCTGAATTTCACTGTCAAGGTTCCCAATGTCCTCTCACGCCTAGGACATTTTGACCACCACTATGAAATAACCCAATGGTATCCAAAACCAGCTGTATATGACCTCAAGGGCTGGCATCCCATGTCCTACCTGGATATGGGTGAATTCTACAGCGAATGGGGTGATTTTGAAGTCTCCATCACTTTACCGGAGAATTATCGGGTGGCCGCTACTGGAGTCCTCCAGGATTCATCTGAGTTGGCCTGGCGCGATTCACTGGGGCAAATTGGCACGACTTATCTGGATTCCTTCAAAATGGAACCCAAGCCCAAGTTACTGGGTTTGAAAAATTTGAAGGACGCAGAACCAAGTTCTTCACAGACCTTGAAAACCATCACCTTCAAACAGGAAAATGTACATGATTTTGCCTGGTTCGCTGACAAACGCTTTATCATCATCAAAAATGATGTTGAGCTACCCTCAGGTCGGTCCTTTCAAACCTGGACTTTCGCTCTTCCAAAAAATTTGAAAAATTACCGATTAGCAAATATCTATATCGAAGATGCTGTGACCTTTTATTCCAAATCCTTTATGGAATACCCTTACGAACATGCCACCGTGGTGGATGGTGATTTCTCGGCAGGTGGCGGAATGGAGTACCCCATGATCACCCTCATCAATAGTTCCAGCATGCAGCCCATGATGGAATTGGTCATCATGCATGAAGTGGGTCACAATTGGTTTTACGGACTCTCAGCCAGCAATGAGCGGGAATACCCCTGGATGGATGAAGGCCTGAATTCCTATGCCGAGAATCGATACTGGGCTGCAAAGTACCATGATGACTACATGCTGGCGCTTCACGAGGAAGAACCTGGCTGGTATCCGCTATTGAGATATTTTGCCAAGGATGCCACCAAACGAGCCATTGAGGACTTGTCGTATTATATGAGTGCCCTGTCCAAATTGGATCAGCCACCCAATCTCCATAGCGAGGCTTTCTCTGATTTCAACTATGGCATGATGGTCTATAAGAAAGCGGCTCGGTCAACTGAATCTCTGCATGCGTATCTGGGTAATTCTCTCATGGATTCGATCTGGCACGAATATTTCGATCGCTGGGCTTATAAACATCCGCAACCCGAGGATGTTCGGCAGATTTTTGAAGAAATCAGTGGTGAAGATCTCTCCTGGTACTTCGATGATATGTTGGCTTCAACCGGGAAGATCGATTATGCCCTGAACACGTTCAGCAGCAGACCACGGGGAACTACTTACGAAACTACAGTCAGGATAAGCAATCACGGCGACTTTGCCCCTCCCGTTGCCATTGGTCTTCGTGGAAAAATGGATAATGAGACCAAGACTACCTGGGTTCATCCCACTGGTGACCATGATGTGTTCCAGTTCCAAACCAACTTCCCGGTCCAGGATGTTCTGCTGGACCCCGATCTGGATCTTTTGGATGTGGATCGATCCAATAATGATGAAAATGTGAATCTGGATTTTGACCTGGCCCAGTTAGCCCTCAATCCCCGGGCTGACTATATCATCAATGTGATCCCTTACATCTGGTATGATTCAATTGATCTGATCTCTCCCGGCCTGATCCTGCACCACAAGAATCTGATCCCCTGGGGGCATCTCGATTGGTACTTACGGGTATTTGTAGGTCCCATCACAAAAGTACCTGGATATACAGCATCTATTGGTAAAAAGCTGTTCCCCGCGCCTGGACGGGAGCTCTATTTCCATTCCCGAGTTGCCAGCGACTGGTATTATCGACTGGCAGAGCTCAGCACCAATTTTCGAAAGCGCGATCTGAAATATGCTGATGATGATTCAAATATCAGGCTCTCTATCCTGGCTCAGGATCTATCTGACCCGGAGTTGGTCATGGACAATGAAACATACCGTTACCTCGATCCCCAAATATGGGAGGTCGATCAATTTCTGAAAGTCAAACTCTCCTATACAAAAAAAATACGCCGGACTCTATGGAAACGATCATTTCAAACCGAAACAACTCTGGGAGCCAGACAACATGGCAAGCCCTACGCCAAGATCCAGGCCTCATTCAAACATCAAAAGCGCATCTCCCGCAAGAGCTCCATCTGGACCACGATCTTTGCTGGCATTGGCTTGGGAGATCTACCTGGCCAAGAACGGTTTTATTTCTCAACAGATGTTGATCCTGAGATGAACAACAAACTGATCTTCTCCAGAAATGGTGATTGGTACACCCCCGGGCATACGGTACTGTATGGCTCTGATCTGACCATACCTGGCTATGCATACGCTGACAGTACCCTCCTGACACCCAGCACCAAAGGTCTTTTGGGTGCAAAGATCAGTATTGATATTCCCAAGCTGGAATCCCTGAGTCTGTTGACTGGAATCGGCATGGCCCTGGATCAAAACGATGCGGACATGGAGATGATTGGTAGTCTGTCACCAATTTATAAAATGGGACCTCTGCAACTCATATACACCCCCCTTCGTCTGGAGGCAGGCAAGCTTGAGACGGACTGGAAACGGTTCCAGATCGCCTTTGATATGAGTACAAGCTCTATTCGGATCGGTATTTAGCCAAGTGACAGTTACGGGTCTATTATACCAATTTTACTTCAAACTGCGCGTTATCTTCTTCGGGTTTTTCCAGTAAACTTCGTTGTTTCCACCCAAGTGGTTTTCATAGCGAGCCATGACAAAGAGTAGATCGGAGAGACGGTTTACATATTTGATGATCTCAGGGGCAATTGTTTCGGACTGACTCAGGGTAATTATGCTCCGTTCTGCCCGACGGCAAACTGTACGTGCCAGGTGCAGTTCTGAGGCTGCCAGGGTCCCTCCCGGCAGAATGAATTCTTCCAATACGGGGAGTTCGGCATTCAAACTATCAATGTCCTGCTCCATGGTAGAGATCATCTCTTCCGATACGATTCCGGAGATCATCTCTGGCGAAGCTAGCTCGCCTCCAAGGTTGAAAAGATGATGCTGGGTGGCAGATAGTATCTCGGCTACTTTTGGATCAGGTTTTTGAGCGAGTATCACTCCCAGGGCGCTATTGAGCTCATCTATATCTCCATAAGCAGTTACTCGCAGAGAGTCCTTGGCAACCACCTCCCCATTCGCTAATCGTGTGGTTCCCTGGTCACCGGATCGAGTGTATATCTTAGTAAGTCTCATTATTCATATCCCTAAAAATACTTCAGCACGCTAAATCCACAGTTGGCCAGATCGAAATTGCCAAACGTTGAAGTTGGGATTCTTCGATCTGCAGGTGTCAGACTGAGGCGTTTGAAAACCCACACCAGTCCACCGCAATTGCTAAAAAGCCGACAACTCCTGCAGCTAAAAATTCAATTTATCCTACTGCAGTACCTGCGCCTCAAATCAAAGATCGAAAGGATCGTCGATCAATTCCATATAGACATTGTTGGTATCATCATGCAGGGACAACTTGATATAATGTCGCCGACTCTTATCAAAGATGTCGGCACCCCGTTCTGTTCCATAGAGAATGATATGGCCCTTATAATTTCCATACTCTTTCCTCAATTCCTTATAATGGACAAAGATCAGGTTTGTGTAACTCTCCCCTTCACGAATATGGATATCACCTTTCTGATCACTGAAGTCAGTCAGGGTATTCGGTTTTGACAAAAGGGACATATCTTTGCCTATCCAAACACTGAGCAGTTCGATATGAAAGGGCAAGAATATGGAATTCTTGATCAGAAAGCCTTTCTCCTGAGCTTCGATGGCTTGACGAATAGATTTACTCATTGTAATGCTCCTACTCCAACGGATTAAAGATTAAAGAAGACCCACCAAACAACCAAAAAGATCGGCAGCAGGATCGGAATCGAATATTTGAAGATATATCCAAGAAAACTGGGGACATCCACACCAGCCTGCTCAGCAATGTTCTTCACCATAAAGTTTGGTGCATTCCCAATATAGGTCATGGCTCCAAAAAAGACAGCAGCTATTGAAATGGCCATGAGGTAGATGATCGATGAACTGTCACCAGCCACAGGTGAAGGCGTTCCTGCCACAAAATGTTGAACATCACTTAGCGTCCCCATGTCCAGACCAAACTTACCAAGAGCACCAGCCAGGAAATTCAAGTAGGTCGGGGCATTATCCAACACACCAGACAATGATCCAGTAAGCCAGTAAAATCGGGTTACTGTGAATTCTGCAGCATGCTCCTTGGCATAAGCGCCGATCAACTGAAGAGCCGGAATCATCGTGGCAAAGATCCCCACAAAGAGGTAGGCGACCTCCTTTATGGGTTCAAAGTTGAATTCATTGCCCCGTAAAGCCTCCCTGTTGCCATTTCGATAAGCCAGATAGGCCGTGGTAAACATAATGATCTCCCGGATTCCAAAAGGCACATGCAACATCTTTTGCAAGCTTGGAAAACCTTCGATAACGGCTGGATCCATAAAGACAGACAGGATCACAACACCCAGGTATAAGAAATTTTTAGCACCGACAATTTCCAGAACCTTACCATCGCCTGTAGGAGCACTGCCACTGGGAACCCGCATATCAAAGGCTACGAACACTCCGACCACAGCTAATACAGTGACCAACCAGATATGCCAGACATTGCTGATCACCCAGAAAAAGGGTACTCCCTTGAGAAAGCCCAGAAATAACGGCGGATCACCAATGGGAGTCAGTCCACCGCCAATATTGCTCACCACAAAAATAAAGAATATGATATGAAATGGTTTCAGGCGACCCTCATTCAAGCGCATAAATGGTCTGATCAATAACATGGAAGCCCCTGTGGTTCCAATCAGGTTGGATAGAACGGCACCCCCCAGCAGAATTGCCGCATTTGCCAGCGGTTTACCCGTCATATTGAATTTGATGAGAATTCCACCCGAGGCAACAAACAGTGCGGTCAACAACGCGATAAAGGAGATATACTCTTCCAATGTATGCAGCAGATTGTGGACTCCATGATCCATGGCAAAACCATAGTAGAGAGCCACAATCGTCCCTAACGTCATCGCTATTTTCGGATAATGATGTTCCCAAAGATGGGGAAAGAACAAAGGACCGGTGGCTATCATAATTAATAATATGATAAATGGCACTACCAGCCAGATGGGTGGCAAAACACTGTGATGTTCAGTCTGAGCCTCGCTATGGGCTTCACTTGCCTGGCTCATGATATGTTCTGTGCCATGCTGTTCTTCAACATGAACAGCTTCTTCAGCAAAAATTGGACTGATGACCAGGAAGGTCAGCAATATCAACTTAATAAGTACAATTATCCTCATTCCTTGTTTCCTTTAGTTTGAGATCGATTCAACCGTATATGATCATATATCGACTCAGATTCACTATCCTTAAAAAAATCATCCATATTTTTCCAAAATGAATCGAGGTTAACCTCATATTTCTTTTCATAATAATAAGCTTGGATCAGCATGTCGAGCTTGTCCAGCCGTTTGACCACTTGCGCTTCCGGAGTCTGTCCTGATTCAAATTCATCCCACAACTCCCGAAAATATTCACCTTCGCGCACGCTGTCTATTATTTCATCGAACGCTGCTGATTCAGCAGCAAACTTTTCTGAGACAGCAATCTGATCCTGAGGGGTGATGTCACCCACAATAGCTTCAGCCATATCATGGATTACAGCCATATGCATGACCCGCTCAATATCAACGCCTCTGGTCTGCAGTTCTGACCGGAGATAAAGAACCAGCATGGACATGCCGTAACTATGACCAGCGATCGATTCGACTCCAGCAACAGGAATACCAGCCTGCAGCCACCCACTTCTGGGTATGGACTTCAGCTGATAGACATGCTCCAGACTTGAGATTATTTTGGCGGTTTCCAGTTCGGTCACGTGATTATCCATAGGCGGTGAAGATATTATAAAGGGCAGTAATTGCTAAACTGATTTGCATCTAATTCATCAGAATACTGCTCAACCTGATCTCATGAACAACACAATTCAAGCCAATACTATACTGCACCATAATATTCCTCTATGTTACTGTATTACAGGAGATTGCAGATATGTTATAAAGTTAATGCAAGATGTTGACAACTATCACCCATGCTTAAAGTATCTATTGATATGCCGGTGCTTAATGGTCGACAGGCAAGCTATCTGTGAAAAACTATCAAGGCATCTCAAATTTAACATCAGGATGACGAACAATGAGTACGGGGCAAGGTGCCTTACGCACCACCTTTTCAGCTGTCGATCCATAAAGAGCGTGACTCAAACCACTCAGACCATGAGTAGCCATGACAATCAGATCCATTTTTTGATCCCGGGCAAATGAAACGATCTCCCGCCATGGTTTTCCATGCAGACTGGTTGAATCACTGACGATCTCAGTTGGGATCTGTTCCTCAATGATCTTGGTCAGGGATTCATCCACATAGCCACTTAATTGTTTCTCAATATCAGGATAACTATAGGTACCCCAGGCAAAATCGACCGGGGCTACAATCGGCTCAACTACGTGGAGTACATGCAGACTAGCAGCATACTTCTTTGCCAGATCTACTGCAAATGGCAGAGCATATTTGGCTGATTCTGAAAAATCTGTTGGTACCAGGATCTTTTTGAACTGCATTTTAGTCTCCTCTGTGATTGCTTTTTGTCATGAAGATCATCAAGAAGTCCTTTTGAGAAATCTTTGCTACCATCTCATAATATCGATCCGAAAGCAAATTATTGTTTCTCTCTTCATTCACTTCATGATCTTCATGGTGATATTTGCAAAATTATGTTGACAGTTCCCTCCCCAGTTCGAGACCTTTCTTGAATGCGACCAAGTTGATCTCTAAAAGGTGTTTCTTCTTAAAGATAATCGGTAAAACCTGCTGAACCACCAATGGATCAAGAAAATCTGAGAATCCGGCCAATACACCAAGCAGTACCACGTTGGAAACTTTGCTATTCCCCAGATCTTTGGCAATCTGAGTGGCCGGCACCGGAATATTTTGAATATCTTTTCGTTGCGGTCCGTTATCGATCAAAGCACTGTCCCACACAATGGCACCGCCTTCAACGACATCATCCTCAAATTTTTCCAATGAAGGTCGATTCATGGCAACCAAAATTGTGGGGTAAGTTACCAGAGGCGAACCGATACTGGCTCGCGATAATTTCACATGACAGTTGGCAGTGCCGCCTCGCATCTCAGGACCATAGGATGGGATCCAGCTTACTTCCAGATCTTCACGCATTCCGATCTCGCTTAACCAAACGCCCAGAGACAGAACCCCCTGTCCCCCGAACCCGGCAATCTTGATCTCCTGATCTATCTCAGCAGCGATCTTCATCGAAGTAGTATCAAATTCCATTTTGCCCTGTTCCAGCCCGATCAGCTTGGGAACTCTCTCTGGAGCGGCCAAGTTCTGACTCAGATCCAGGGGCTCAACCTGGTCAGAGATATCTTTGTACACTCCCAACGGGAAATTCTCGACTAATGTGGTTTTGATCCATTCCTCTGCCTGAGGAGCAGACATCTTCCAGCCGGTAGGACAGGTCGAAAGGACTTCAATAAAGGAGAACCCCTTCTTCTCGATCTGATTCTTGATGCCTTTTCGGACCGCTTTTCGAGCAGCATTTTTGGAGCGCACGTCAGCCAACATGACCCGCTCGACATAGACAGGTGATTCCAGACTGGCAATGATCTCAGCCATCTTTATGGGATAGCCCTCATTCTTCAGGGTGCGGCCATACGGTGTTGTTGTGGTCTTCTGCCCGATCAGAGTGGTTGGTGCCATCTGACCTCCAGTCATGCCATAAATTGCATTGTTCACAAAGAAAACTGTTATGGATTCGCCCCGATTGGCAGCGTGAAGAATCTCATTCCCACCGATGGCAGCCAGATCACCATCACCCTGGTACGAAACGACAATTGATTCAGGCATTGCCCGCTTGACACCGGTAGCCACTGCTGGTGCACGTCCATGAGCAGCCTGAATATTACCAGCATTAAAATAGTAGTAGGCAAAGACACTGCAACCCACAGGACTGATAAAGATCATATTTTCAGCGACATCGAAATCCACTAACGCTTCGGTGATCATTTTGTGGAGAATACCATGACCACATCCCGGACAATAATGAGTTTGCTCTTTGTTACTTCCAGGACGACGTTCGTAGGTGTCGTAGAAGCCTTTTGATTTTCCTAATATTTTGACGCTCATAGTACCCTCATCATCCGTTTGATCTCATGAACCAATTCTTTAATAGATGGAACGTTCCCACCCATACGACCATAGAATTCCACCGGTTTAGTGCCATTCACAGCCAGACGTACATCATCAACCATCTGACCGTTACTTAACTCAATGACGCTAAAAGCTTTAACTTGGTCCAGAGCAGCCAATTCTGCCAACCTTTCAGTTGGATAGGGCATTAGAGTTATGGGACGTAACAAGCCCACTTTGACTCCCTCATCCCGCAACTGATTGATGGCGGTATGCACCAATCGGGATACAATACCATAGCCCACAACTACGTACTCAGCATCATCCAGCAGATATTCTTCATAGCGTGTATCGTTACTGGCAATGATCTCATATTTTCTCTGTAATTTCTGATTGTGACGTTCCAGGTCATCCGGATCCAGTTCAATGGAGCTTACTAAATTCATACGATCTCTATTCACACCACGAACAGCCCAGGTTTTTTCAGCAAATTCAGTGACCGGCTCTGGGAAATCCACCGGCTCCATCATCTGTCCAATAAATCCATCAGCTAAAACGACTGCGGGATTCCGGTACTTGTCAGCCAACTCAAAGGCCAGCATGGTCAGATCGCACATTTCCTGAGCAGAATTGGGGGCAACAACGATGTTTTTGTAGTTTCCGTGGCCACCGCCTTTGACAACCTGATGATAGTCAGCTTGTTCAGGAGCAATATTGCCAAGACCGGGGCCTCCCCGAGTGATATCCACAACGACACAGGGTAATTCAGCGCCGGCCAGATATGATAACCCCTCTTGTTTCAAGCTGAACCCGGGACTGGAGCTGGCAGTCATAGCCCGGATACCGGTTCCAGCGGCACCATAAACCATATTGATAGCTGCGATCTCACTCTCAGCCTGTAGAAAGGTCCCTCCCACCATGGGCATATAAAGAGCCGCCGCATGGGCGATCTCACTTGCTGGCGTGATGGGATAACCATAATAAGCGCGACAACCGGCCAATATGGCCCCTTTGACGATCGCTTCATTTCCTTTTACAAATTGTTTGGCCATGCTCTACTCCGCAAAACTAAGATTACTGAAATTACTTAAGATCACTTCCTTACCGCAGGCTTCACAAATGGCAATCCCTTTAACAGAGTCCTTTACTTCAAGCCTGCTCGGCACCTGTTTGGTCTGGCATATATATGCTTCCTGAGCTTCAGCCCAGTTTTTATAGACAGTGATAGCTCCTGGTTCTGGACAGGCATAATAACATACACCACAACCTGTACAGCCTTCACCATCGTATTCAGCCGGACTATATCCATGTGAATTAAAACTATCTGCAAGATGCAGAACATCAACCGGACATGCTACAACGCAGAGATTGCATCCTTTGCATTCCTCAATGTTAACTGCAACAAGTCCACGAGCCTTAGCCATATTTAGAACCTCCTAAAATTTATGTCGTGTCTTCTATATTTATTTTTCATGTATTTTTCTCCACTCACAATATTGTGATGTATGGAACAATTCAACAAGTAATCACCAAGCCTGTCGAATCGGTCACTGAGCCTGTCGAATCGGTCACTGAGCCTGTCGAAGTGTCAACATAACAGTTTACTTTCAAATGACTGGCGTTCCAGTTCCTCTCGAAAATCAGGATGGGCGATCTCGATCAATGCCTTGGCCCGTTCCCGCAATGTTTTTCCGTGCAAATGGGCTATCCCAAATTCTGTAATGATATTGTGTACATCACCTCGACTGGTGGTTACGGCAGCACCCGGTTTAAGATCCAGAACGATCCTGGATTGAGTTCCCCTTTTAGCAGTGGACGGCATGGCGATAATGGGAACACCCCCCTTGCTTCTTGAAGCTCCACGCATAAAATCAACCTGTCCTCCGATACCTGACCAGTTCGTTCGCCCCATTGAATCTGAACAAACCTGACCGGTAAGATCGATTTCTATTGACGAATTGATAGCAACCATTTTGCTATTCTGAGCAATAATGTAGGGGTCATTTACATAATCTGTCGGATGAAACTCCATAAACGGATTTTCGTGAATGAAGTCGTAGACATGTTGAGAACCCATTACAATGCTGGATACTACTTTTCCCGGATGCAGGGTCTTCTCTTCGCCATTTATCACACCGGATTCGACCAATTCCACAACCCCGTCACTGAACATTTCTGTATGAATACCCAGGTTCCTTTTGTCTTTCAGATAATGCAGGGTTGCATCGGGAATAGCTCCAATCCCCATCTGCAGGGTGGATCCATCTTCGATAAGACTGGCAATGTACTTACCGATCTGCATGTGGCGCTCAGATAATGCGACTTTCGGTGCCTGAAATAACGGCTCATCTGCTTCAACAATGAAATCCAGCTTGGAAGCATGAATAAAATTATCACCATGCACCCGGGGCATCTGCTGATTAACCATGGCAACAATGGTTTTTGCTACCTTACAGGCGGCAATGGTCGTGTCTGTGCTTACCCCAAAACTGCAAAACCCATGTGAATCAGGCGGGCTGATATGTATGATGGCTACATCCACCGGGATATGACCATTCTTGTACAGCCCGGGAATCTCAGATAGAAATATGGGTGTCCAGTCTGCCCGACCGGCATTCACTGCCTCTCTGACATTTGTTCCGGTGAAGAGGGAGTTCAAACGCACATGACCTTCCATCTCAGGCGTGACATATTTGGCATTTCCCAGACTCAGGATGTGACTGATGACCACTCCCTCTAATTGCATCACTCTTTCACTGAAAGCATTTACAAATATCTGCGGGGTTGCCGCACCAGCGTGTAAATACACCGAATCTCTTGACTTGATCAGGGACATAGCCTCTTCAGGAGTCCCGATCCGGGATTGATATTGGTTAACCCATGTCATTATATCTTGATCCCAAATCTTCGATTAAGAACTGGCTGCATGTTGCGTCCCTCGAGTGTGTAAAGCCCCTTCTTCAAGGCAAAAGACTCCTTGATAGCCTTGGAAACTCCCAACTCCGCAATTTGATTCAGATATTTTGAAAGCACATTGCTCAATGCGATCGAAGTGGTTCGATTGATCCCTGATGTAATATTGGGTATACAATAGTGGATCACGCCCTCATCTATATATACTGGATCAGCAAGTTGGGTTGGACGGGTTGTCTCACTGGCACCACCTTCATCCACAGAATAATCTATCAGAACAGCCAGATGCTTCATTTTCTTAACCATTTCACGGGTAATCACATGGGGGGTCAATCCACCTCGATCCAGAATGGCTGCCACAACTACGTCAGCGAACTTCAGGCTATTTTCAATTGCAGACTGATTGGCATAGATCGTTGTCACTTGGTCTCCCAGCAACTCCCGGAGCCGGCGAAGCTGATCCAGGTTACGATCCAGTACATGCACCTGGGCTCCCAGCCCTACAAATGCTTTTGCTGCACTTGCTCCGACTTGCCCCGCCCCAATTATTACAACCGAGGCAGGTGCTACACCCGGAACACTACCAAGCAGCACACCGCGACCCATGGGATCCCGCCCCAGATAATTACCGGAAATGATGGGAGCCATTTGTCCCGCCAGCTCACTCATAATAGTGAGAATAGGTCTGGAACCATCTGCTTCTTCCATGATCTCCATCCCTACCAGCGTGATCTTTTTATCGATCAAACCTTTAAATACTTGTTCTGAACTCACCGAAAGATGTTGAAAAGAAAAAACAGTTTGACCTTGCTGCATACATTCCAGAGATTCGGCAGTAACAGGAAGCACTTTAAGCAACACATCAGAACGCCCATAGAGTTCTTCATGATCAAAGACCAACTGAGCCCCTCTCTCAAGATAGTGTTGATCTGAAAAGCCACTGGCATCTCCGGCACCAGACTCTACAAAAACAGTATGCCCCCGTTTGATCAATGATTTGGCACCATTGGGCGTTACACAAACCCGCTTTTCATTCAAACGACTTTCATGGAGAATACCAAAGTTCATAACATGCTCCCACATTTTGCAACCATTTCAATCATAAATTAATTAGAACAAACAACATGCCAACATGGTTGAGTAATACCGCTAACAAATCCTTCAATATCAGTTTCAATAGCCCGACTCTTAAAATATTAATTAAGTTCTTCCATGTTTAAAAAAGTTTTGCCCCTCAAACAGCGACCAGGTTTTAGAGATATGATGCAGAATCGGGTGCATGAGATCCTGCTCATATCAAGCCTTTACGATGCCTTTAAACTGGAAGAAGATGGGCGTCTCGGTGAAATGATCTTCACTGAATATCAGGACATGAATCTCTCCAGTGCTCCTCGGATCACCAGGGTCTCAACCGGAGACCATGCCCTGAGAAAACTCAGGGCGCGACATTATGATCTGGTGATCACCATGACCCGTATTTCAGATATGGATCCCTTTCAACTCGGGCAAAAAATCAAGAAGAAGCATACTTCTATTCCCGTGATTCTGTTGGCCTCAAATCGTCGCGAATATGAATGGGCAACCCAAGGGGTCGCCAACCTTTCCGGAATAGATAGAGCCTTCATCTGGCACGGTGATTCCAATATTTTCACCGCCATCATCAAATACATCGAAGATAGGATGAATGCCCCCAGGGATATTCTCAAGGGCGGTGTCCGGGCTATCATTGTCGTTGAAGATTCTCCAAAATTCTACTCGATTTTCCTACCAATGCTCTATCGCGTAATCATCAATACCACCCACAAATTGATGAAAAATGAATACAATGACGAATTGCGATTACTCCGCATGCGCTCACGACCTAAGATTCTCCTGGCCACCACATTTGAGGAGGCTACAGCGTTATATCGGAAATACAAAAATCACATGCTTGCAGTGATCACTGATGTGCGTTACCCCAGAAATGGGATCCTGGACCCAAAAGCAGGTGCAAAATTTATCAGGATCGTTCAGAAGAAGAATCCCAGCATGCCGGTCATGATGCAGTCCATGGAGGGCGAAAATGAAGTAACAGCGCTGGAACTCGGTGCTTACTTTCTGGATAAGAACTCACCCCATCTGATTCAAAGCCTTCAGGATTTCACGATGCGTCATTGTGGGTTCGGTGATCTTATTTTCGGCACTAAAGAGGGCAAGACCATCACCAAAGTACGGCACTTGAATGCATTGTCCGCAGCCCTGTCCTCCGTTCCCATGCAAAGCATCAGATACCATGCCCGGCGAGATCATTTTTCAAATTGGCTGGCAGTTCGAGGGCATTTCGATCTGGCAGACTATTTAAAACCGATCAATATTGAGGATTTTGAAAACCCGGAAGATTTTCGTGACATCCTGTTAGAGGCCATTGAGAGTCATCGCGCCAGACATCGATTTGACAAGATTGGTTACTTTAATATCGACACTTATGACCCCTCTATTAAAGCAGTCAGGATCGGTGGTGGATCCATTGGTGGAAAAGCGCGCGGCCTGGCATTCTTGAGTGCCCATATGCGTCGTTTTGATTTCAGCCGTGAGTACACCGATATCAAAGTGGACGTCCCTCAATTTGCTGTTATCGCCACCGATATCTTTGATCGCTTTCTGGACATCAATAATCTGAGGTTAAAAGCACTCGCTGCTCAATCAAATAAAGAGATCGATGATCTTTTTCGAAAAGCAGTTTTTCCAGGTAATTTTACTGAACAATTGCATGCCTATCTGGGGAATCACTCTGGACCACTGGCAGTTCGTTCTTCCAGCCTCTTGGAGGATTCCCTTTTTCAACCTTTTGCCGGGATATATAGCACCTACATGCTCCCCAATTGTGCGCCAGCTCTCGATACTCGAATATTTCAGCTCATGGAAGCTATCAAGTTGGTTTATGCATCCGGATTTCATCGGGAAGCCATCGCTTATCTCACGTCTACCGGGAATCGCCCGGAAGATGAGAAAATGGCAGTGGTGATCCAACACTTGACCGGACGTAAATACGATGAGTACTACTATCCAAGTTTTTCAGGAGTGATTCAAACTTTGAATTACTACCCCCAGGGCTCCATGTTGCGTGAGGAAGGCATGGTAACCATGTGTTTGGGTCTGGGACGAACAGTGGTCAATGGTGAAAGAGCACTCAAATTCAATCCCAAAAGACCTGATGTACTCCCGCAATTCTTCAATCAGCAATCTATCCTTAATAATAGCCAGAGTCATTTCTACGCTCTGGAGATGACAGATTGTGACCTCCCTTTAGCACATGGAGAAAACTCAAATCTCACTCAATTTGATCTGAAAACAGCAGAGGAACACGGCAGCCTGGAACAGATTGCCAGCGTGTATTCCTTTCAGGACGGACGTTTTCGTGAAAGTCTGTTCGAAAAAGGTCCTCGCATCATCACCTTTGCCAATATTCTAAAATGGAAGAGCCTCCCCTTAGCCAATATTTTGGCTGATCTGATGGAATTCGGAAAGTTGGGCATGGGCTGTGAAGTTGAGATGGAGTTCGCTGTCAACTTGCCTGAAACATCAGAAGACCCGGCTGAGCTATCGATCTTGCAGATTCGACCCATGGTTACCTTTGAAAGACCTCATTTGGTAGATGTGGAACTGGCCAAAAAAGGAGATGAACTGCTCAGGAGTGAAATATGCCTGGGTAACGGGGACAATATAGAAATTCGTGATCTGATATATATCGATCTTGATATATTCGATATTCTTAAAAGTCGGCAGATAGCCCAGGAACTACGTGAGATAAATCGCAAATTCAGTCCTGATAAGCCATATTTGCTGGTGGGACCGGGGCGCTGGGGAACCGCTGATCCAATGTTGGGTATCCCGGTGAATTGGAATTTCATATCAAATGCCCGTTCCATTGTGGAAGTGGGACTACCCGATCTTTATGTGGAGCCTTCCTTTGGCAGTCACTTTTTTCAGAATATTACGTCACTGGGTATCAGCTATTTTACCATTCCCCCGCACAAACTCGAAACAAATATAAATCACGAGTGGTTCAATGCTCAAACACCTCTCACTGAAATGGTGTATTTGAAACATTTTCATTTCGAACGTCCATTTATCATCCAGGTTGACGGCATTCGAGGCAAGGGACATGTATGGCGTCCCGGTTGTTGTGATACAAGTGCTGAAGATTGAACCGGCCTTTAACCTGTTCAATTCCAGATTTCCAGTAACTCATACACACCACTTGCCACTCGTCACTCATCACTTGTCACCCATCACTCGTCACCCATCACTCGTCACCCATCACTCGTCACCCGTCACTTGTCACTAATTTCTATATTGAGTAACCGCCAAAATTAATTAGGTTGGCTGTCAAGTTGAACAAGGAGAAAAATCAACATGCGTAAACTAATTATTGTAATGCTAAGTCTTATTTTTGTCGTTTCAGTGAATGCTCAGGGATCAGGAATTGGTGTGGGTATTTCCACAGATGGTCTGACCGGCAAATATTGGATGAACGGATCAACTGCCATTGCTGTTCATTGGAACCTGGGCTCCTCTATCGCGGCAGATTATCTACTGCACAAACCTGAAGTTCTGAATATCACAGACGCCCCTACTCCAGTCTATTATGGTGCCGGTGTTGCCGTGGGAACCCATACGGGTTTTGATGACAATTTTGATGAAACCACTGAGTTTGATCTGAGTGTCCGTGGTGTTGTTGGAGTCAGCTACTATGTCTCTTCATTTCCTGTGGATATTTTTCTGGAAAGCACTCCGACTCTGCATATCCTCGGAGGCGGCGGTCTAGGTTTTGGCGGAGCCTTTGGATTCCGCTATTTCTTTTAAACACAGCGAACTGCTCTTTTATGAAAGCCCTGCCTGAAACGGTGGGGCTTTTTTTGTAATTCCCCAGAATTATCTGAATTTTCGTGACCAATATGAAAGAGGTATTTTGTTAATGAACTGTTTTGATTCTTTTATTGAAATCAAGGCAATCATGTTTAGTATTAACCCAATGTCAGCCTTGAAGTAATTTGACTTTAAGTCGTCGTTTTGAAAGCACTAACACATCTAATGCTAAAGAGGTTTCTCCGTGTCAGAGTCCCTTCATAATTTTCATATACCGGTCATGGGAACGGGTCATTCCATAGATACTCCCATTCGTTTGGCTCATCTGGGGATTACCTCAGTAATTTCCATTATTGATGATCTTCTGGTCGAACGACTAAGGAAATACTATACCAACCAGTACGATCTGCCCTATGAACGAATCTCAATGCGTGCCATCGATGGACGTGCTAAACGCATTACGGCATATCTGGATATGGTTCAAGATATTGTTGAAATGAAGATGGAGCGGGTTCGGTCTCTGCCCTTTTTTGAGCAAAATGAGAAATCACGCTATTTTGACTTGCTGCCCAATACAAGTGCCCTAAAAAAAGCTTACCAAAACCTGCTGGCAACTGAACCTGGCAAACTACGCGAAAAAATAGGCACTGAGCTCAGCCAGAGAATGAAACCGGGTGGGATCGATGTCAATATCATGGTCAAAGTTGACCGCATCGATATGGATAAACACGGGAAACCACTGGGCGAAGAATTCTCAGATGCCAAAGCAGCTCTAAGGGGCTTCGCCAAAAGCAAGGTTGAGTCAGCCATGGTCTTCTCGGCAGGGATAAATCAAAGTCTCTACGGCTATATGACCAAATACAAAGATTTTTACCGGGATCATGAAGGTGAGATCAAGAAGAAGATCATTTTAAAAGTAAGTGATTTTCGTTCAGCAATGATCCAGGGTCGTTATATGGCCAAAAAAGGACTGGAAATCTCAGAATTTCGCATAGAATCGGGCTTGAATTGCGGCGGACACGCGTTTGCTTCACCGGGACACCTACTTCCGGTTTTGCTCCACGATTTCAAAGAAAAACGGAACGAACTAGGTACCCAGTTCCAACCGATCATCAAACGTTTTTATGAAAAAATGAGTTGGAATTACCCGGCAAACCTCGAGCACCACCCCGAGATTACAGTTCAGGGCGGTATTGGCAATCACGGCGAGGTCCAGCGCCTGGAAAAAGGCTTTGGGATCGACCGAACCGGCTGGGCCAGTCCTTTCCTGCTGGTTCCCGAAGCAACACCAGTTGATACACCCACCCGGATGCAGTTAATGACCTCCACCGATGACAGCCTCTATCTTAGCGGGGCTTCACCATTAGGAGTTCCTTTTAATAACCTGAGAAACTCAGGATCAGAAAAATGGACCATTGATCGCCATGTTCAAGGCAAGCCCGGCTCACCCTGCCCCAGAGGATTCTTGGTTTCCAACACAGAATTTACAGAACAACCTATTTGTACTGCCTCCTCTGAATACATCGAGCTAAAGCTGGATGAGATCAATACCAATTTTGAGTCTGGATCTAAAAAGGACGATGCAATTTCCAAAGTTCTGGCAAAGACCTGTCTGTGTGACCATTTGGGTAACGGTGCTCTGATAAGTCTGGGTATTCAGGCCACGGATCGTCACCCTCAGGCCATCTGTCCAGGGCCAAATCTGTCCTGGTTCAATCGCTATTATTCATTAGAAGAAATGGTGGATCAGATTTATGGTCGCGGGAAGGAATTACTATCCAAAGATCGGCCTCACATGTTTGCCAAGGAGATCCAGCTCTATGTGGACTACTTTCAGTCCCTGGTTGACGATGCTATGGAAAACCTGAGACAGCAGAAAGCACTACACACTTTCTATGACAACATGCAAGCAGGATTTGATTTTTGTAGGCAATTAGCTCGGGAAGTCGCTTATCAAGGGGAAAATCTCCCATCGCTCAGTGAAGCTGTAGAAGTGCAAACCCGGCGACTGGAAGAATTCTATCAGAATTTCAAAGCCAGAATCGGGGAACAAGCAACCACCTGACCGGCTCACTTTCAAAACACACTTCCCGCCGTCTTTACGAGGGAATGTAATGACCGCAGTAATCTCTTTTATACCAATTGCATCTCTAAAGTGCACTATAAATTCAAGTGATTTTTTCATTTATCAAGCTTCAAGTTTTTAGCCTGTCTGCGCGGAGACCGACTTCGGCATAGGCAGGCATAGCCATAGCTATGGTAGGAACTTTAAGTGCAGA
>JAYEKW010000234.1 GCA_034716895.1 Candidatus Neomarinimicrobiota bacterium | reverse complement strand
TCCCCAAGCTAACTTGAAAACTTCTCTCAATTAGTATACCAATGATAAAGACCGATGTCACCACAACCATGGGCCGTGGACTTAGCAGTCCCACAATGCGATCGTTCATAATTCCTACTGTTTTTTTGGGGTTGGCCAAACATAGGATTTATGGGGTCTTCAATCAAGTGCTATTACTTGAAGGATTTTTTTTATTCTTGAATTAATTCATCAGACATCGCCTGAAGGCTATGCTGTTGTGGTCTTCATTCTCATTTCATTGGAATGAAGACCAGCGGAGGTGGAGAGACTCGAACTCCCAAGTCCTCACGGACGGCGGTTTTCAAAACCGCTGACTTACCAATTAGCCTACACCTCCAGTGTGGCTGAATGATTCATACTCAGCTTGCAAATATGAGATCAATTACCAGAAAAGCGGAGACGGTAGGATTCGAACCTACGGAACGCCGTAACGTTCAACGGCTTAGCAAGCCGCCGCCTTAAGCCACTCGGCCACGTCTCCGTTTCGAAAAGCGCGCAAATATAATCCGTGCCTATCTGAGGACAAATGAAAAGTCCAAGACCATAATTTCAATTATGCTTCAGGGTGAAATCGCTGACTCAAATAAATAAATGGGGTGTCCAAAAAGGCAACTAACAACTTAAGAATGTAGGTTGTCAGGACGATCTCCCAGACCACATTCATGGGTAAAACACTTTCAGGATCCATAAATAACCGGGGAAAGACCGAAAAGGCTAGAATAGCAAAGGTCAGCGAATCTATCAATTGACTGGTACCGGTGGATAGATTGTTCCTGAGCCAAAGATATTTTCCCTTAAATCGTTCTTTCCACATGTGAAAAGCCCAGACATCGTGAAGCTGTGAAATGAGATAAGCAATCACACTGGCCAACACGATAGCCGGTGCAAAGCCAAAGATAGACTCCATTCCGGCAGCTGGACCCCAGTCGTTTGCGCTAGCGGAGTAGGATAACATGAGCTGAGACATCAACAGGTAAAACAAGGTGGCACCCAAACCGATAAAGACCCCTTTTCGGGCGGCTTCTTTGCCGTAATATTCTGAAAGCAGGTCTGTTGATAAAAATATTGCTCCATACAGAACATTACCACCAGTCGCTTCGAAACCAAATAAAGTGATGGTTTTGGTAACAAAGATGTTTGCCAAAACATAATTCACGGCTATTAATGCATAAAGCCAGGTTTTGCCCATCCGGAATGCGATTAAGACAATGATCAGTCCAATGATTGTTTGAATAAAAAATATGAGCTCATTACTCACTATGTACCCTCCCATTGCTGATCCATCACCTGTTTTAATGACCGTGGAATCCTGGTTGGCTTACCATTTGATTTTACAAAAGCATGCACGGTCTTACCTCAGTCTTCCCAGACACCCATACTTTCAGTTTTTGTGGCCCTGTGCTCAAGAAGTTCCTTAACCGGAGTAGCAGACAGGTCATGCAATTCTTCTTTGATCACACTCTTTAAGATTGATGCTGTCTCTTTGTGATTGCGGTGGGCACCCCCAAGTGGTTCGGCAATGATCCGATCTGCTAGTCCCATTTGAAGCAGATCTTCAGCGGTGATTTTCATGGCTTCAGCTGCTTTTTTCTTCTGGGTGGCATC
>JAYEKW010000233.1 GCA_034716895.1 Candidatus Neomarinimicrobiota bacterium | reverse complement strand
CTAGATCAAACTGATCTTCCACGGGCGGTTTATCCTTTAGAATTGATTTCAAACTATTGCGTAAGGTTTTTCGGCGTTGATTGAATGCGATCCGGACAACCCGTCGCAAGTAGGGTTCAATTTCACCTGAAACTTGTCGGGCTTCCTTGAAACTGAAGCGTACAAAACAGGAATCCACATCCGGAATGGGATGAAAAATATTCCGACTAATATCAAACAGGTATTCAGTTTTGGCGAACAGAGCAGCATAAACGGAGAGGATTCCGTATTTTTTGGAGCCGTGGGGAGCCACCAGGCGTTTGCCAACTTCCTTTTGCATGAGGAAATGTACATCAGTGATCCGTTCGTGATGTTCAAAAGCCTGCAGGATCAATGCTGAAGTGATGTAATAGGGGATGTTGCCAATGAGACGAAAAGATCCCAGATCTTCTGGTGGTGTCCACTTGAGAAAATCACTGAATTCATATGAAAAAGATTCAATTTCGGTAGCCAGGGGTGCCAGGTATTCATCCATCCGTGCATCGATCTCGATGGCGTGCAATTTTTGCACACGGGCTGCAAACAGTCGTGTTAATGCACCAGTACCTGGTCCGATCTCAATTAAAGTGTCATCTGCCTGAGGTTTGACCGTCCGAACCAGCTTATCCAGAAAAGACGGGTCGGTAATAAAATTCTGCCCCCATTTCTTAAAAAAACGCAGATCAGGTCGTAGCCCCATTACATAACCTCGATGATTAAAAACATAGGTTACCCCAGAATGATTTTTGGCAAAAAGCCCACGACTTCAGTCGTGGGAACCAATCGTTATTATAAGCCAAAAAACAATTCTGCATTTCGGGTAGTTGCTTCAGCAACTTCTTCCAGGCTGATCTGACGTAACTCGGCAATTTTCTCAGCAATATGAATTAAATATTTTGGTTCATTGGGTCGCTTACCGCGATGGGGTGTTGGTGTCAGAAAGGGGCTGTCGGTTTCCAACATAAGACGATCCATGGGTATCCGGGCAGCAACATCCTGAACCAGGTCGTTCTTTTTAAAGGTCACCGTCCCGGTAAACGAAAGATGGTAACCTTTGTCGATCAGGGGCCTGGCAAGATCCCACCCACTTGGCCAACAGTGAAAAACGCCCCTGATATTTCCATGTTCCATCACTTGTTGCAAGATATCCTGGTCGGCTTCCCGGTTATGAATGATCACTGGTTTACCCGTAGCCAGGGCCAGGTCAAGGTGATCCCTGAAGAATACTTTCTGCAGATCCGGAGGTGCATCATCCCAGTAATAGTCCAGGCCGGTTTCACCAACGGCCACCACCTTTTGGTGAGCCAGCATATCCAGGATGTAATTTTCCCAATTATCCGGAGCTTTGGCGCAATCGTTAGGATGAATTCCTACAGCCGCATAGACCTGAGGATACTTTTCAGCCAGTTGAACCGCGATCTCAGAAGTGGGAATATCGATCCCGATAACCACCAGCTTGCCAACACCTTGCTGTTCGGCGGCCTCAAGAACTTCATCAACTCGCTCCAGCAGGGGCTCGATGTTCAGGTGGCAGTGAGTATCTATCATGTTGGGTGTTAGGGATTGGGGGTTAGGTGAGAAAATCATTTTGGGTAACTAATACCATATTCAGCTCCAAATTAGCCATATATTCTTCATTTTTTCCGTTTTTACTGCACTTCGGCGAGCTCAGTATGACACACTTAAAATTCTCACAGGGCGTAAAAAGGCAAAACTTGTCTCCCGTAACTTGCAAAGTATAGGGTGATATTTTGAATCTGATGAATACTTCAACTGAAAATGGTATAGCACCTAACACCTAACTCCAACCTCCAAACCCCTAACGTACTTTAGATCCTGTTTCAACATCTTTCAGGGGAACCAAGGGCGAGACCGTAGTGCCATCATCAGCCGCCAGGATCATGCCCTGGGAAAGTTCTCCCCTGATCTTGGCCGGTTTCAAATTGGTAATAATAGATACGGTTTTCCCCAGTAGATCTGCAGGTGCATAATGTTCTGCAATACCAGCAATTACTTGACGCTGTTCTGCACCCAGGTCAACCTGCAACTTTAAGAGTTTGTCAGCATTAGGGTGCTTTTCAGCCTTGATAATTTTGGCTACCCGGATATCCATTTTCATAAAATCTTCAAAACTGATCTCTGGTTTAAGGTCAAGCTTTTCAGCTTTGGATTCAGAAACATCCGGCATCTCGATGCGTGGAAAAAGCCCATCAGTTTTACCGAGTATTGTACCGGGTTTGATGTGCCCCCAGACAAACCAATCGGGTTCGGTCAGTCGAGCTTCTGCAGAAGTTCCCATGACTTCAAGCAACTGTGAGATCTTAACCGGCATGATCGGGTAAAGATGGACAGCGCTCAGTCGTAGTGCTTCAGCAGCACAATAGAGCACTGCTCCAGCCCGGATCTTATCGGTTTTCATTAGCTTCCAGGGAGCCGTCTCTTCCAGATACCGGTTGATCTCGCGCAATACCTCAAAAACATGGGTAATGGCATAATTCACTCTCATTTGCTCCAGCTCGCCGACCACTTTCTCTTGCAAACCGGCGACATGTTGAGCCAGGTCTGCGTCGATCGGTTCAGCTTCACCGGGATCCGGCAGGATGTAATCAAAGTTACGTCCCAGCAGTTTGGTGATCCGGTTGACCATGTTTCCAAGATCGTTGGCCAGATCAGAATTATAGCGATTAATGAAACCTTCCAACGTAAAACTGGCATCCTGTCCAGGAGTCATTTCACGCATAAGAAAATAGCGCAAGGCATCCACACCATATTTCTCAGAGAGATCCAACGGTCGGACCACATTTCCCAGAGATTTGGACATTTTAATGTCACCCATAAGCCACCAACCGTGGGCAAAGATAGTTTTGGGTAACGGGAGCTCAGCGGCCATAAGCATGGTGGGCCAGTACACAGCGTGGGTGGTCAGGATATCCTTTCCAATGAGATGATAATCTGCCGGCCACCATTTTTTGAATGTTTCATCAACATGAGGATACCCGATAGCAGAAATATAATTGGTCAGGGCATCAAACCAGACATAGGTCACATAATCGGAATCAAAAGGTAACTCGATACCCCAATTGAGACGAGATTTAGGACGTGAAATACACAGATCACCCAGCTTTTGTCGCAGAAAGCCCAGGACCTCATTTTTTCGGAAGGCAGGTTGAATAAAATCCGGATTATCATGGATATAGTTGATCAGATCTTCCTGGTAGCTTGACATTTTGAACCAGTAATTGGTTTCCGAGAGCCGTTTGACATCCCGCCATTCACCTTCTTCATATTCCTTGTCAGTCAGAAAGCGTTCCTCGGCAACAGAATACCAACCTTCATAAGAATCTTTATAGATCAGACCTTTATCCCATAGCTTTTGCAGCAAATGAACAACAACAGATTTATGGTTGTCTTGGGTGGTGCGGATGAATTGGTCATACTGGATATTTAGAGCATTCCACTTTTCCTGAAAGCGCAGGACGTATTCATCCACGTGCTGCTGTGGTTCAACCCCTCGTTTTTGGGCTGCCTGCTGAACTTTTTGGCCATGTTCATCAGTGCCAGTCAGAAAATAGGTCTCATCGCCCATTGCCCGGTGAAAGCGCGCCAGTACATCAGCCAGTATGGTGGTATAGGCATGGCCGATATGGGGTTCATCATTTACATAATAGATAGGAGTGGTAATATAAAATCGGGACATTGGGATCTAGTTCTTTCTTGCTTTATTATCAGAATCCATGTGTTTCAGAGCTTTTTTAATGGTCTTAAGATCATAGATCTCAGTTCTACCCTGCTCCAGATAAACCGTGCAGCGGCGGTTCAAGATATCATTGGAAACCAGAGTTCCCGGTCCATCAGCCGTTACCAGTGGCACACCTACCGAGGGAAAGTCTTTCATTGATTCATGATAGAAATCCCATTCAAAGCGCAAACAACATTTTAGTTTTCCACAGGCACCACTGAGTTTGCTGGGGTTGATCGGTAAATTCTGGTCTTTAGCATATTGAGTGGTAACCGGTTCAAATCCATCCATAAAACGGGAGCAGCAGATCTGTTGACCGCAGGGACCCTGTCCGTCAAGTCGTCTGGCATAATCACGTACACCGATCTGTCTCATCTCGATCCGGGTGCGAAATACATACGCTAGATCTTTGACCAGCTGCCGGAAGTCAACCCGTTCTTCAGCGGTATAGAAAAAAGTCATTTTTCTTCGATCCAGTTGGTATTCAACATCGATCAGTTTCATGTTCAGTTTGTTTTTACTGATCAGCTCCAACCCCTTGGTAAACACCCGGGGCTCGTCACGTCGATTGCTGTGATAAACTCCGATCTCTTTATCACTTGCTTTGCGAATCAGTTCTCTAATGGCTTCACCGTGCTTGCGATTATTGAATTCTGGCTCAGCGCTGGGAGATCGATTGCAACCAGAGGTTTTATTGCAGACCGGAGTTACTATACCAATATCTTCTCCAAGTTCGGTCTCAACGATAACATAATCGCCGGAACGAAGCTTCAGATTATTGGGATTAAGATAGGTTTCACGACGGTTGCCTTTAAAACTAACCTTAAAATACTTGGACGGTTTGGGACCACTATCACCAAATGATTCGTGGTTATGTTGCATATAGCGGGTCATACGATTTATTTCCTGACCATCAACCCTTAGGTCTTTGGTTCTATTCTGGTTCTTTTATATCCTGCGTAATTTAGGATCGCAGATGTTTCCGTAGTTCGAAAAATAAGGCAGTCAGCGCAAGCTGCAAATAAACTTTACGTTCCAGGGCATTCTTTGTGCGTTCGATCGCCTGGATGGCAGCCCGGCTGTCACAATTCGGGAAGAGTTTGTTCATTTGTTGAACCTGAGCAGCCCACAATACTGTTTCCCCCTCTTTGATATGCAGGGCAACATCTCTAAAGAACAAGATCAGTAAAGAAAGAAACCGTTGACGCGATTCATCACTTTGTTCTTCTTTATCGATCAAGGTTAAAACTTGTTTATGGACAGAAACATAATCCTCTCGAGCCAGGGTGTTCAATGTGGACCGGATCCGATCCAGCCAAAAGGTATTGTCTTGTTCAGTATAACGGTGAGCCGTTGCCAGATCTCCCATTGACATGCGGGCACAAATCTCTGCCTGCACCTGATCAATACCGACTTTTTGGATAAGGTCTTCCTGGATCAAGTCCCAGCTAAGATCTGGTATGTGGTGCAGTACACAGCGTGAACGAATAGTGTCGGGTAATCTGTCTGCATATTCCGTTGTCAAAAGAAAGATGGTTCCCTGCGGGGGCTCTTCCAGGATCTTCAAAAGAGCATTGGCTGCTTCAACATTCATTCTATGTGCTCGCAGGATAATAACCACTCGGGTTGATCCAGGATCATTTGCCAGATAAATATCTTTGCGCAACTTCCGAATCGCTGAGATCCGAATATCATTGGCGGCCTCTATCTCCAGATGATAATAGGGCCAGGCTGTTTTTTTGGCTAACTCGCTGTTGATGTGAGTCATCTCGGTTTCTTTGATACCGGCAAAGGGATCAGTTTGACTTGCTGATCTTCGTGGCAATGCATGGATCAGTTGCAGAGCAGGATGCTCGTGATTGAGAAATTGATGACACGATTTACAGGTGCCGCATGGTTTATTACTGTCAGATTGACAGTTAAGGGCGGCTGCGACATAGAAAGCCAGCGCGTCTTTGCCAACACCGGAGTTCCCGCTGAGAATATGAGCGTGCCCAAATTTTCCAGAGGTCATGAGGCTATCCCAATATTGGCGAGTTTGTGCTTGCCCTATCAGTTGGAATTTATTAGTCATTTCAGCCATTTCAGTGGATCTCTTTTGTTTTTCCCTTTCCAAACCTCAAAATGTAATCGTGCTCCATCCAGGCTGCCGATGTCGCTGACCTGGGCGATGATCTGATCCCTCAGAACATACCCATCCATGTTAACCTGAATGTTGTCTATATGAGCATAAACGGTATAGTAACTATCACCATGGGCTATAATTACGGTATTGCCATATCCTGGTATCCAGGTAATTGCAACCACATAACCATCTAAAACGGCACGAACATTTTTTCCTTTTGGTGCAGCAATATCAATTCCGGGATTGTTGGTTATAGTGCCCAGTTTTTTGTTTTTGTGAGGACCAAAGCGTCCTGCTAATTTTCCCTGAACCGGCCAACGAAGTTGACCTTTATATTTGGCGAACTCACCCTTGGCTTGATCCATGGTCATGCCGCGTTGTTGCGCCAGTTTTTTCAGGATCTCTTGTTTTCTTTTTTCAAGATCCTGGATCATACCCTGGATTTTTTTAGCAGCAGCCTGTTTAGTTCTGACCAGTTGCTGCATACTCTGACGGTCTTTTTTGATGGTTTTAAGCTTGGTTTCTTTCTTTTTCTGCTGTGATGATATCTGTCGACCAGACTGCTCTTCCTCACGGATATTGCGCTTTACCTCTCCCAATCGTCGGGCCAGATTATTTTGACTGCTTCGATTACCTCTTATCATTCCCTGGAGATTGTTTAGCATTTCATGATCAGCATCGTTTATAGCTGAAAGGTAGGTGGCTCGGCGCAGGGCCTGGTTGATATCACCTGAGGTTAGGAGCAGATCAATATCACGGTTTCGCCCCAGTTTATAGGCTTGAACTGCCCGTTGGGCTGCGCGTGTTTTCATGACCCGAATCTTTTTGTCGGTGGTCTGGATGGTTTCTGTCAGGATACTTATCTGACGCTCTTTGAGCTTTCTTTCTTTTTGCAGCTCACGTTTCAACTGGGTGATCATGGCTATTTGTCGATCAAGAACCTGGATCTGCTTGACTGTTGATCTTTCATCTTTCTGAGACTTGCTGATCTTTGAATTGAGACGATCGATTTCTTTTCGGATTTCCTTCAATCTGTTGGATTGTGAATTGATACTTCTGTCAAGATCTTCGGTTTGACCCGTTATAAACAGAGGCACTGAGAGCGCCAGGAAAAAAATATAGAACAATTTTTTCATCAGCTTTTAAGATAAGTGATAACCTTGGAAACCCATACATCAAAAATGTGATTCTGTTGCGAGCACAGAACTATTTCCTGAGAAGATCATTGAGCTGGAACAAATTGCTCTCGAAGGATCAAATAGAACAGGGTTAATAACTGAAACCATACGGCTGATCCCTGCTGTTTAATGGTTGACTGAAACCAGCTTCAAATATTAAGGTGTCAGCGATTAGTCGTACAAAATGATGCTTCGAGAGTCTCACTGAGGCTCTTGAAGGGCTAACAGAAATTAAGCTCATGAATGGAATTTGCGACTATTAAACCGGCCCATGTTATCCGTAAGTATATTTTACATATATATAGCCACAAAGTCACTAAGGCACTATGTTCTATAAAATCCCTGAATGGCTCTTTGAGCCTTTGCTTGTCCGGCGTAGCTCTT
>JAYEKW010000232.1 GCA_034716895.1 Candidatus Neomarinimicrobiota bacterium | reverse complement strand
GAAGCACATATCCGTCAGATTGCTCTTGAGTTAGCGCCTAAGAAGATTGCCGCTAACGCTCTTCGTGCCGGATATGTGCTTCAATAGCGGCCTTGGCGGCTGAAACCGCTCCATAATTGGGCCAGGCAGTGTGACCACCTGAACTGGTCATGCAAAAAATATGAGCACCCCCATCCATCAGTTTATGTCCCACAACGTCCTGGGTCCAATAAACCAGAGAGTGAGCCATGACATCCAGGGTCATGTCCATTTGATTCTTATGGACAACTCCACCGGAACCAGGATTGTATACTACTGGAAGAAGGGTTCCGAAAGCCAGGGAATGAACCAGAACCTGAACGGTACCATGAGTTTCAGCAAAGGTTTCACTTATCACCTTGATAGCTTCTTTACGAGCACGGGTGTCTGCAGCATTTATGTTAAAAAAGATGGCTTTTGAACCGGCTGCTTCAATGTCGGCTTTGATGGCTTTAACATTGTGCATAGTCGCTTTGCGATCGAGGTGCACACCAAAAATATTATATCCATTAGCAGCCAGTTTGCAGGAGATTGCTCCTCCGAACCCACTTGATGCCCCTAAAATTAATGCCCATTTCTGCATATCAGTTCCTTTCCTGGTCAACGTCTAACTTGCGGGAGAATATAGATTTGACCTTTAGTATGGAAAGTAATATTATTGGTGACCTGAACTGTCATATTCTCCGCATTGATCCAGCCAATCACGCGAATTGCCCAGATATGATACAGTATAATTCTACAGATAGGTGTCTTCGCTAAGCAGGGGGCCGCATGTCTGGCACTACAAGGACTTAGAGAGTACCTCGCCTTCCAGAGACTATCGCTATTACCAGAGCGAATAATAGCCACCACCCAGATAGCATAATGAACTATTTCAAAAAGGATCCAATAAACAAGTTTTCACAATTCACAATTGATGGCCTCGTAAAAAGTCCCTCTCGCAGAGCCGCAAAGTGTTGATTATTATAAACATACGCCATGTTTCCATAACCTATAAAAATTATTGTAGTTAAGTCGATATTCATGTTTTTTCAAATACTTTTTGCGGTTTCGTCACAATTCACAATTCACAATTAAAAAGTTTCCCCTGCCAGGTATCCCTGTGCTTCAACTCTAAATCCATGAGATGGGTCAGTTTGGGAATGTTATAGCCCCAGCGCGGAGCGATAAGAATCTCATCCGGAGCGTCCCCGAATAATCTCTGGATAACGATCTCAGGATCTAAGCGTTCCAGAATGTCAGCAACCAGTTCAATATATTCGTCAGCCTGGAACAGGGGAAAAGGTTCATCCTGATAGCGTTTGGCCAGGACCGTTCCCTTGACCACATGCAGTTGATGGACCTTCAGAAAATCCAAGCCCAGGGCGTTGGCGGCCAATCCGGTTTCCAGCATCATATCCCTGGTTTCCACTGGAAAGCCCATAATGATATGTCCGGCAACCTTAATTCCGTACCTTTTGGTCAGGTTAACTGCCTTGACAACAGACTCATAATCATGTCCCCGGTTCATCCACCTCAATGATCCATCATGGATGGATTCGATGCCATATTCAAGAGTGACCTGAACCCGTTCGTTCAACCGAGCTAAAAATTCCAACAAAGCTTCATCTACACAATCACTGCGGGTACCGATA
>JAYEKW010000231.1 GCA_034716895.1 Candidatus Neomarinimicrobiota bacterium | reverse complement strand
CCTGCACCTAACCAAGCCTTCAGGCCATCAACAGCCCAGTTCAATATACCTGGTATTTCATCAGCTAGCTTCTGTGTCAGGTCTTTATCTTCACGACCTTTAAAGCTTACATTGAATGGAATAACCTTGATTCTGCGCCATATCCCATCGTCTGTTCCCTTAATCTCGGGTAAGGTATTAACTGCAAACCAGATTTTGAATTGAGGTGTCCATGTTTCGAATTCCTCGTATAATTTCCGAGCAGTTACTTCATCTCCACCTGTGATGGATTTGATACGTTCTTCATTCAAACGCTTGCTCTGACCGGACTCACTTGCGGTAACTAATCTGGCGTGGCGTAACCTGGCTATATCGTTGGATTGGGAGCTATTTGTAGCTTCAAATGCAGAAAACGAGCTGTTCTCTGCATACATACCCAACACCTTTTTGATTGTTTCAAGTACTACTGACTTACCGTTGCTACCATTGCCGTTAAGTATGAATAGACAGTGCTCTCTGGTATCACCCGTTAATGAATATCCAAGTGTTCGTTGAAAAAAGCTAACCATTTCATCACTAGAACCAAATATCTCACTGATAGCCTTTTCCCAGACGGGACATTTAGCAAATGAATTATAATCGTAACCGACTGACTGATAGATCATATCTTCAGGACGACCATCCCGGAAATCTTGGGTACTTAAATCCAAAGTACCATTATCAAATTGTAGCAACATCTTGTTCTGCCCCCAATCTTTGTTCTCAGTTGTTATTTGGGGCATTGACTTGGCCAGAGCTAAAGTATTCCTGATTCGGGTAGCGCTCTCAGATGAGATACCCCAATTGAATTCCTTTTTTCTCTGTTCCGGGGTAGGGAGTTCTACCGCAAGACGCTGACGGATGCGAGCAGCTTTCTTACTCAACTGAAATACTTCTTCCTTCGTATCTTTCTTCCAGAAATGACCACCGTAGATAAACCATTTCTTCTTAGTATGGTTGAACCTGATTTTATTTGCATAAAGCTCGGCAAACTGCTCTGCATTCCCAGCATCTGTTGTTGGATGCGTTGGGTCTTCTACATCTGTATCACCTAACGGGACTAACTCAGCATCCTTAAAAGCTGAATTTACTATACTGTCTAATTCATCCAAGCCAAGTGGATCATTATTCTTATTATTCCACTGAACCAATGTATCATAAACGTTAGTATCATCACGTTTGTCATATTTCATACTTCGCGCAATATCAAACGCAGTATTGTTCCGATTTCCCTTTTGTACCGGTTGCGCTAGTAGTGTTCTCCAGTCAGGTCTTGAAGATACTGACGTTCTCTTATTCGGTACATTGATAGCTTGAACGGCTACAGTATAGGACTGTTCCAACTCTGAAACTGGCATATAATCCGCCATCTCTGAATAATCAGTCTCAGGACCTGGTGATTTTGCCAACTCAAGGATTTCATCGGTACTTAAAGATAGAATATCTGGAATCCGGATTTTATAAAGCGTAGACTTGGAATTGATTGTATTCTCGCATCGCCAGAGACGATTTTTGTCATAGATCTTAATATCAAAGTCCCAATCGCTCCACTCGCTGGTAACAATTGTTTTGAAATACTTTGGTAAATCTACCGATGGTTTAACTTCTCCAAACATTGAGATGGGAATTGCTACATGATATCCTTTACTTCCT
>JAYEKW010000230.1 GCA_034716895.1 Candidatus Neomarinimicrobiota bacterium | reverse complement strand
TAGTCTTCTGGCCTTTTTTGGAACCGTTATTAGCCAAAAAAGAGAAACATCGAAGTATGATCAATTTCACTATTGGAGCAGTGACTATTCTGACTCTGATCATTTTTACACTCATTCAAACTTTTACGCATTAAATGAAAATTGGAGAGAATATGGAACAAAGCAAAGTACAGCAGAGACTGATAGGTGTTTTCAGCATTCTGCTCATCGTTACTTTAATGATTGTGGCCACGGTTGAGGTTAAAAAAACGAGCTCAGATGTGGCAGAAATAGATGTTGATAAAGCTTCTGCTGCCTGTATCAACTGTCATGAACTCGAGCATGTAGCAGTCACTCAAATAGCTGCATGGGAACGGAGTGAGCATGCACTGATGGGAATTGGATGTGTGGAATGCCATAGTGCAGAAGCAGATGATTTTGATGCCCAGAGATGCCCGGAAAATGATGTCCTGATTGCACGGCATCCAACACCAGGTGATTGTGCTGAATGTCATGAGCAACAGGTGAAAGAGTTCACGAATAGTAAACATGCCCATCAATTCTGGTTATTCAAGAATGGTGATCGTTCGATCTTTGAGACGCCCATTGCAACCAAACATGGTTGTATTCAATGCCACAATATTGGTGCTATATGGCCAGATGGAAGTGTGGGTGAGTGTGATGCCTGCCATAGCAAGCACTCATACAGCATGGCCGTTGCCCGCCAACCGGAAACCTGTGGTGAATGCCATGTCGGTCCTGATCATCCGCATCTTGAGATCTATATTGAATCCAAACATGGAAACATATTTAAGGCGCTTGGTAAAGATTGGGACATGAATTATAACACGACGGAAAATGAGCCCATTCCTATTGAAGCCCCCGTTTGTGTAACTTGCCATATGGATGGAAATGAAAAACAACCTATGACCCATGATGTAAGCGCACGACTGGCTACAGAATCTCAGGCACCCTGGAGTTTCAGGACGGTCTGGGACGAAGAGAATCTGGGTAGTTGGGAAGTCAAACGCGAACGCATGGAATCTATTTGTGCAAGTTGTCATGCCCCCGATTTTATCGAAACCTATCTACTTACAGCGGATCTGGTCAACCTCCAGTACAATGAGATGCGTCGCACCTTTGTTTATTGGACCAAGAAATTAACGGGCAGTGGCATCATCGATCGTCTTGAAGCAGAGGGTAAGTTTAAATCAAATCCTGTGTTGAATGGCTGGGATGAAGTCCCTGAGCGGGAGATGTATAACTCCTGGCATCACCAGGGTCGTCGTTTCCGTCATGGTGCTGAAATGATGGGTGCCGATTTTACCCAATGGCATGGTGTCTGGGAGATGCAGTTCTCTATGGTCGAAATGATCACATGGGCTGCTGAGCACGGTGATCCTGAAGCTGAAGAATGGGTGAACAACAACCATCCTTCAAAATTCATTCCCTATGCCCTCTATGATATACCTGGCAGTGCCTGGGGTATCAATGTCATGGCTGATACCACCCCCTTTGTTTATTCGTATGAAGACTATTGGGATAGAATTAAAGCCAACGTTGAAGCTGCCTACCACAATGGTTTTCTCGCCAAAGATCAGTGGGAATTATGGTTGGATCGATATGAGAATCTCGAACATTACAGTGGTCTGAAGTATGTAGATCGACCTGAGGTACAGGAGCTCTGGAATATGTACAAAG
>JAYEKW010000229.1 GCA_034716895.1 Candidatus Neomarinimicrobiota bacterium | reverse complement strand
TGAAGATGGACACAGCTTGCATGCAGGACTCAATAGATACTTTCAGTATTACAACAATGGTGTGTAACATTTTTTTCTGGCGCGATGGTAACACTTGCTATATAGTGACTTACAGTAATTCACAATCCCTTAATTAAGGAGTAAGTCATGGAAGATAAAAAAATCACTGCAGAAGAGCTGAAAGCGGCATGGACCAAGGACATTGATGCACTGGCAGAGAAAGTGGCGGCAGCCATGAACTCAGCCAATCCTGGACACATAATCGACGACTCGGAGGAGCCGGTCCGAGATGCTAACGGCGAGTTTCGCCAACAGTCTTACCAGAAGGCCATGGACCTCTTGCAGTCTAAAAAGCTACAAGAGGATTTTTCCCCTCAGCAGAAGTTGCCCCACCTGAAGTGGGAGAATAAAGGTCCCCAAAAGACATCTTGCTTGACGGTCAACGGACCATTGACTATCACACGTACGATATTCTGGAATTCGCATCAAGGATCAGTTGCACCTGTCGATTCTCTTCTGGGTATCGATAAGGAAAAATATAGTACAGGTGTTCGAGAGATGGCCTCGCGTTTGAATCTCAACGAGGCGTTTATTCCGGCCAGTGGTAATCTGTTGCGAATGGCTCAGTTATCGATAAGCCATTCTGCATTTCGAGACTTGGTAGAGCGTGAAGGTCTACGTGCTATGCAGGCTATTACCAGTTCATCACATGCCCCGGATTGGACAAGCCATGATTGCACGAATAAGACTGTGATTACGGGTGCTGATGGCGTGATGGTTCCTATAGTCACTGAGGAGCAGAAGCAAAAGCGTCGAGCCACAGAAAAGGCCAGACAGGAAAAACAAGGCAAAAAAAGTACCCGCAAACGAGGACGCCCCAAGTCAGGCAGCGATGGTCCATACAAAGAGTTTAAGCTCGTCTCGTTTTATGACAGCGACAAATCACACAAATATGCTGTGGGTACCAGCGGCAACCACGAAGTGTTGGGACGTATTATGCGTCGGGAGGCGGGAAAGATAAAAATCGGGCAAGCCGAGGCAGCATACTCGGTGACTGACGGAGCTGAATGGATCTACCGTCAATACAAAATCCAACTACCCATGCTGGATGAAAATATTCTCGACTATTTTCACTTACGAGATCACGTGATAGCTACAAGCTACGCACTATATGGCGAAGGCACAAAGAAGGCGAAAGAATGGCGTGAAGACATGATGGGGTACGTTTGGAATCAAGGATCAATGGTTATGCTGGACAAGATAAACAATTACAAACGTCGTCATAAGGATGGCCCTAAACGCGAGTCATTGGATGAACTTTGTCAATATGTCACCAAACGTGTAGATATGACCGATTATCCCAGCTTCCGTCAACAGGGCTATGATTGTGGTAGTGGTCCAACGGAGTCATTTTGTGGTTGCTTAACCACACGCCTGAAAGGTCGAGGCATGCGATGGGACAAGGACAACGCCGAAGGTATCATGGCTCTCGGAAGCCTCTACTACTCAAATCAATGGGAGAATTACTGGAAGAACGAACGGGCCGCTTAACCCTCGCCAGAAAATAAGGTCGCACACTATCGTAACATGTTACGACATAGAGCTTGATTTCTAAAAATATTCGCATTATATTACGATATAGACAATGGATAATCGAGGAATGTATAATGGGCATTGACAAACAGACTACA
>JAYEKW010000228.1 GCA_034716895.1 Candidatus Neomarinimicrobiota bacterium | reverse complement strand
GAAGATCAAGCCAGGCACCAGCCGTGCTGAGCTAAGATCCTTGAATGAAATGAGCCATGGTGAGTCAAATCGGATACGAACATCACAGGCTGAATTTGATGCAGTGGTGGGCGGTGGTCTGGTAAAAGGCAGTATTATTCTATTTGGTGGACAGCCGGGGATCGGTAAATCCACTTTGCTGCTTCAATTGTGTGGGTTAATGGCTGAAGCGGGTCACGCGATCCTGTATTTTTCCGGGGAGGAGAGTGGTGAACAACTGGCCATGCGGGCAGATCGCCTGGGTGTTAGGGCTGACAAGCTTATGTTTGCCAACGAAGCTGTGGTTGAGAACATCAGTCGCAGTATGGAGGAATTGAGGCCGACCCTGGTGGTGGTGGACTCCATTCAAACCGCTTACTCTGAAAGTGGGGAGAATCTGCCGGGTAGTCTCAGCCAGGTACGTGAGAGTGCTGCCCAATTGCTCAGAGTCGCCAAATCTTTAAATGTTTGTACTGTCCTGGTAGGTCACATTACCAAAGATGGCTTTTTGGCAGGTCCAAAAATGCTGGAGCATCTGGTAGATACGGTTCTGTATCTGGAGGGGGATCGCCAATCTCAGGTGCGTCTGCTTAGAGCCGCAAAAAATAGATTCGGATCCACCAGTGAATTGGGTGTCTATGAAATGCAGCGAAAAGGTCTTATTCCAGTTGAGAACCCGGCAAAATTATTCTTATCACAACGCCACAGCGACGTGAGTGGTGCAGTGGTCGTGACCAGCCAGGAGGGTAGTCGCACTTTTTTTCTGGAGGTCCAGGCTTTGGTAGCCGGAGCTGCCTATGGTAATCCTCAACGCAACGTTACCGGCTTCGATCTAAGGCGATTGCAGATGTTGCTGGCTGTACTTGAGCGACGAGCTGGGTTCCAACTGGGTACCCAGGACGTATTTATCAATGTGGTCAGTGGTCTGAAGATTGCAGAACCAGCGGCAGATCTGGGGGTGGCGATAGCCATCATTTCCAGTTTGAAGAACCAGATCGTAGATGCCGGTGCTTTGTTGATCGGAGAGATAGGCCTGGGTGGTGAAGTCCGGAACGTGGGTCAGATTCGCCGACGGGTTGAAGAAGCTAAAAAATTAGGGTTTCATCATATTATTTTGCCGTATGGGGAACATAAGGACCTGAAAGATCTCGGCTTGCATATCACACCAGTTCGGAGCGTTGTGGAAGCTGTGGATGTGGTGTTTTGAGGTTTGAAACTGGAAACTGGGAAATTGAAACTTGATGGTCTCGTAAAAAGTCTCTCTCGCCCTGCGACCTTGCTCAGGACTGGCGCCGCGTGCAGAGCGTTGTATTGAGTTCATCGAAATGACGCAGAGTATTGATATTTATGAGCTTAGGCATATTTGTGATATGTGGATGTATTTAATGGAATTAGGGTGCTTATTTTCTCAGCTACTTCATGCGGGGTTGCCAAAATTGAAATTGGAATATTAAAGCCGTATGCTGAGCGGAATCGAAGCATATAGTTTGCTGAAGAAATGGATCAGGAACAATTCACAATGATACAGAAGAGTAAGCGGAAAGCGGTTAGTGCAAGAAACAGAGACTTTCTACCTTCGACTTTCGACTTTCGACTGTTCGACTAAAGACTATAAATGCAAATAAAATCCCTACAAACCTGTTCCTCTACCAAAGCCCGAGCTGGTGAGTTAAAGACTGACCATGGAACGATCCAAACCCCGGTATTTATGCCAGTGGGGACTGCTGGATCGGTTAAATCATTATCTCCGGATGACCTCCTGGAAACAGGCTCTCAAATTATCCTGGGCAACACGTATCACCTGCTGTTACGACCAGGCACTGAGATCATCGAGTCTGCTGGTGGTCTGCATAAATTCATGAGTTGGCCAGGTCCCATCCTCTCCGATAGCGGTGGTTATCAAGTGTTTTCACTGGGGCAGACGAACAAGATCAACGAAGAGGGGGTCGTTTTTCAATCCCATCTGGATGGATCAAGACATACGTTGAGTCCTGAGATCAGTATGGATATCCAGCGCAGTCTGGGTTCAGATATCGTGATGGCTTTTGATGAATGCACCGCCTATCCGGCAACTCGTGAAGTAGCTCAAAGATCCATGGAATTAACGCATCGCTGGGAGCAGCGGAGTCTCAACAAATTCAGGTCCATCAAACCTATCTATGATCACTCTCAACATCTTTTTGGGATTGTTCAAGGCAGCGTTTACCCGGAATTGCGAAGAACCAGTGCTCGGGTTCTGACAGACATGGGTTTTGACGGCTATGCCATCGGCGGCTTGAGCGTTGGCGAACCCAAAGCAGATATGGCTGGTATGACTGATGTGGTAACTGACATCCTGCCTGCAGATCAACCCCGCTATTTGATGGGTGTGGGCAAACCGGAGGATCTGGTTCAGGCAGTGGCTTCAGGAGTGGATATGTTCGATTGCGTCCTGCCCACGCGGAACGCCAGACATGGGATCATGTTTACCTGGGATGGCCCCGTTTCAGTAAAAGCGGCTCGTGAGAAGGATGTCCACAAACCACTGGATGCGGATTGTCAATGCTACACCTGCCAAAATTTTTCCCGCGCCTATATGCGACATCTTTTTAAGGCAAATGAATTGTTGGTGTACCGGTTGGCGAGCATTCATAACATTCATTTTTATCATGAGTTAATGGCGACAATGCGAGTGGCGATACAGACTGGCAAATTTCCTCTATTTCAGACCGAGTTCTTTAATAGATATAATGTCAAACGGGCCGGAGGTGAGAGCTAAGATGCGCATGTCGCTTCCTGCAGGACTGATCGAGGCAGAATTTGTCGCCCGACCGAACCGTTTTTTATCAAAAGTAAAAATGAATGGCGTGATCCACGATTCCCATGTTCCGGATCCTGGACGATTGGAGGAACTGCTGTTTCCCGGTGCCCGGGTTCTGGTGGAGCCGAAATCAGGAGCGGAACGTAAAACCAAATTTGCAACCGTTATGGTTTATTCCGGTAATGAGTTGATTTCCATCAATTCACAATTACCCAATCGTTTTGTCCGGTTTTGTCTGGATGCTGGAGCGATCCCTGAATTTTCTGACTGGCAGGTGAAAAAGCAGGAATACACACTGGGCAGTTCCCGGTTTGATTTTTTACTCGAACGCGCGGGTCAGGAGAAACTGCTGGAAGTTAAATCGGCAACTCTGGTAGAGAAGGGGGTCGCCCGGTTCCCAGATGCTGTAACAGCCAGAGGAACCCGTCATGTGCGACATCTGGTTGACGCGATCACCCCCCAACGTTCAGCTGCTGTGCTTTTTATTGTCCAGCGTTCCGATGCCATGAGTTTTGAACCGCACTGGCAACGCGATCCTGAATTTGCAAGGGCTTTACAAACTGCAGTCGTTTCCGGTTTGGAGTTGGTTATTTATACCACACACCTGGAACCGGATAGTATCACCCTTGGGGAAATCCTGCCTTATGATCTGGAGCTCCGTAAATGAAGTGGTCCGTACTCGTGTTCCTGGCTTTGATCACTCTCAATTCGTTCTGGACCTGTGCCAATGAACGGGCGATCACAGGTGGTCCGGAAGATAAAACAGCACCTCGTATTCTCTTTAGCACTCCTGAAAATGAATCAGTGAATATTGATCCTGATCTCACCATCTATATCAAGTTCACGGAGCAGATGAAGCAAGCTACTTTCAAAACTGCCTTGCAGATCTGGCCCAGACCTCCTGGGGATTTCGAGTTGAAGTCAGGATGGACCTGGCTCAAGATCAGTTTTAATGAACCGCTGGAGCAGGATGTCACCTATCTGTTGACCCTGGATAAAACTACTCAGGATTTAAGGGGGAATGGCCTGGAATCCACCTTCGTACTGGCCTTCAGTACTGGTGCAAATCTGAATTCGGGTCATTTAAGCGGTGTGATTCATGGATCCAAAGCCATTAAAAAAAATGGAAATATTCTGCTTTACCGCCAGTTCGACATACCACTACAAGAGTTAAGAAAATTACCCGCTGATTACATTTTTCAACCGGATGATGATGGGACTTTTGAACTGTCCTATCTGGCGGAACGCTCCTATATGCTATTTTACCATTGGGATCGGAATCGCAATCGGCTGCTTGACGGGGATGATTTCTTTGGCAGACCCAGGAACGCTTCCGTTCTTGCTCATGGGGATAGTATTAAAGTCATCCATAAGCTTTGGCCGCAACTCATTCCACTGGAGCAATTTAAATTGCTGGAAGTGGCTGAGTTGTCAGGGCAGTTCATTCAGGTTAGGACCAGTCGGCCGGTAACACGTAAGACGCTTGAAAACATTGAATTGGTAGCTGACAAGGTGATCTTGCCGATCCTGGGATCATCCCTGGTGAAGGAGGATGAACATGCCATGCACCTCAACACGGCAATGCCTATTACTCAAAATACTCAAGTTTGGTTGACCAATTTTCAGGATACCAGTGGTTTCAGTCTTCACTCTGATACATTGGTTTTCTATACTTCAACAGAATATGACACGCTGGAATTTGAAGATCTAACAGTTAGTTGGACTAATGGGAGTCCAAAGCGATTTCCCAATGAAAGTTCCTCCATGCAGATCAGGTCGAACTTGCCTTTCACATTCAGATCTGATAGTGCTTTTCAGATAAGAGATGCCCAAGTGGATTCCGTTGTGATCCCGGGCTCGTTACAAAAAAGTTCTTCCATGGAGTGGGTGTTCACACCGGATACACTGTTGGCTGATGGCCGGAGTTTTAAATGGGAGGTAATAACCAGTTCGCTCTATTCAGCACTGAATTACCATGATCTGGATTCGCTCATGACCGGGCAGTTGTTTACCGTTCATTCAGATTCACTGGGCAGTCTCCGTGTTTTTCATAGTGGATCTGAAATTCTTGAGTGTGAGTTGACCGGAAAAGATATTGAACGATCATTTAAACTGAAACCAGGATTGCCTGTTTTGATTGACCACTTGCCTGCCCAGCAATATTTTTTATCGGCCTATGTGGATCAGAATGGAGATGGCCGGTACAATAGTGGTGGTTTGGGACCAGTTGCCGGGTCAGAGCCATTTTGGTTCTTCCCCACGGAGATCAGGGTACGAGCCAGATGGGAAACGGATCTGGGGGAGTGGGTGCTGGAGAAGTAGGGTGGGATAGTTATAATTAATAACGAATAACAAATAACGGGTAACGAATTGGGTATAGGGTATAGAGACTGTGTGAAAACTTCATTGCGCCGGAATAATTACTTTCTAACCTTAGCTATAGTTGTCTACCTATGATGCTGTTAATAATGATACTTACCCCAGGCTTCAGCCTGGGGGTTATAAAAATATCTAAAAGGAGGGCTTTAGCCCAACAATACTGGGCTAAAGCCCAAGGAAACAGTAGGTTATCATACCCCCAAGCTAAAGCATGGGGTAAGCGTTGTCCCTATTCTCACACAGCCTCTATAGGGGGTGAACTAGATACTTCGAATAGGATGCAAAAAAGCGCTCTGTGTTCGGCGCCTGTCCTGAGCAAGGTTGAAGGATGGTTAGATGTTTTTACAAGAGCATGAATTGTGAAAAATATGATTGAATTTTATAAATATGTGGCAGCGGGGAATGATTTCATCATTTTCAATAACTGGCAGGGAAATCTGGATCTTAGTCGGGAACAGATCATTGACTTATGTGATCGCCGATTTGGAATTGGATCCGATGGGGTCTTGATCCTGACCCCTGATCAGCAGGCAGACTTCCGCATGCACTATTACAATGCTGATGGATCCCGGGGGGAAATGTGTGGAAATGGGGCGAGATCATTGGTGCAATTTGCTATTTCCCATGGAAAGGCAGGAAAAACAGGCACCTTCCGTGCAGATGACGGGCACCATGAATATGAGCTCAAGCAGGGTCAGGTTGCTGTCCAAATACTGGTAAACGACAGTTTGCATCCCTGGGATATTCCCAGACCTGGTTGTGGGTTCATCGATACAGGAGTACCCCATCTGATCATTCCAGTTGATGACCTGGCTGCTGAAGACATTCATCGATTAGGTCACGCCATGGATGAACATGTGAGTCATCCCCAGGGAACCAATGTTAATCTGGTAAATCGGTCAGACTCCCGAATTACGGTAAGAACCTGGGAGAGGGGTGTGAATGTGGAAACCCTGGCCTGCGGGACCGGGGCAACTGCTGCAGCGATCTATGCTTCCCGGATATGGGGAGTGGATTGGCCGATCAAACTGGGGTTTAAAGGTGGTGAACTTGAAGTGGATCTTCGTGGAAATCAGTATTGGTTAAAGGGTCCTGCAGAATTAGTTTTCCATGGTCAAATTGCCTTGCCCAAGCGTTATAGTAATTTAGAGAAATGAGGTAAAGATGTCTTTTTTTGCAGTCATTATGGCTGGCGGTGTTGGCAAACGATTCTGGCCTCAGAGTCGTCGTACGACACCTAAACAATTATTAAACATTGCCGGTGAAAAAAGCATGTTGCGGATGACAGTTGAACGGCTTAAGCAGGTTGCAGAAACTGATCACATCCTGATTATCACCAATTCAGATCAGGAAGCTGGAATTCGAAGTGAGATTCCTGAATTACCTGAGGAGAATATCCTCATTGAACCTGATGGAAAGAATACGGCTCCCTGTATCGGTTTGGCCGCCATCATTATTCAGGAACGTGATAACAATGCTGTCATGGGTGTATTCCCGGCTGACCATTATATTCAAGATGTCAATGCATTCACAAAATATCTGCATCAGGGTATTCAAACAGCCCAGGATATGAAAGGGCTTGTTACTTTTGGAATGATTCCGACTCGTCCGGCCACAGGTTACGGGTATATCCAATTTCATGAGCGTACCAACCCCCAGGAACAAATATTTGCAGTGAAAGCTTTTGCCGAAAAGCCAGATTTTGAAACTGCCCAACTCTTTTTGAATAGTGGCGACTTTCTATGGAACAGCGGGATGTTTGTCTGGCAGGTCGATGTTATCCTGAATAGTTTTCAGGAGTTTTTACCGGAGATCTGGGATAGTCTGGACAATATCCGGGGAGCCATTGGGAAACCGGTTTGGGATTCTGTACTTACAGTAGAATGGGCGACATTGAGGAGCATATCCATTGACTACGGTGTCATGGAGAAAGCCAAGAATGTTTTTGTGATAAAAGTAGATTTTGCCTGGAATGATGTAGGATCCTGGGATGCCGTCCATGAGATGAGAACCAAGGATGAGGATGGTAATGTTACCAGGGGCGATGTGATCTACCATAACGCCAGAAATAATCTGGTGTATGCCGAGGGTCGGACGGTTGCCCTGTTGGGTGTTAATGATCTGGTGGTTATTGATACTCCAGACGCCCTCTTGATCGTTCCCCTGGGAGATACAGAACGCGTCAAAGAGTTGGTGGATAATTTTGAGAAGGAAAAACGAGACTCCCTATTATAGGAGTTGGCTGGCTGAAGATTTGAAAAACTTTGACACGAATCACACGAATGTGTACGAATCAACACGAAATGAGTGAATGGATAACTCAATTGTGAATTCGGCTCATAAATTATTAAGAAAATACTCTAACGACTCTGCACTTTCTGCGGCTCTGGGAGAGAAACCTATTGGTACAGAATCTAATAACGAAGATTTTTCGACCTTCGACCTTCGACCTTCGACCTTCGACCTTGGACCTTCGACTTTGGACTTTCGACCTTCGACCTTGGACTATAAATGAAAGCTGAACGTATCCGTGATGAATTTGAAATGCTGGCAGAAAAGCTGGG
>JAYEKW010000227.1 GCA_034716895.1 Candidatus Neomarinimicrobiota bacterium | reverse complement strand
GCTGAACTTTTGAAGTTTAGTGCACTTAAATAACTGTTATTAAAAGTATTGCATAAACTCAATAGGTCACTTCTGCTGTAACAACCTCAAACTCAACCGGTTACAGAGACGGAAGAGAAACTTCTGTTAATTAGCTATCACCTAACTAAAGTTGAAAGGGGAAAGAAAGAGAATGAACCAAAAGAGACTGTTTATCTTATTTGTAACAATCTTAGCACTCGTTATGCTAAGCGTTTTTTCATGTGAAGAAGTTGATGAATCAGATTCCATAGAAACAGATCCAGAACTGCTCACGATTGTAGTCACGCCAAATAGTACAAGTTTGACCCCAGGTGATACACAGGTATTCACTGCCACGGGAAAAGATGTGGATAATAACACACTTGAGGATATTGTGTTTACTTGGACATCGAATAATCCGGCTACTGCAGAAATTGATGACAATGGACTTCTAACCGCTATTGCTAACGGAAACACTTACATCACAGCAGAATCAGGAGACATCGTAAGTGATCATGTAACTATTACCGTTACTCAACCAGTAGCCACAATAGAAATACTGCAAGAGTCTTTATCCATTTATTTAGATTCTACAGACCAGTTTACAGCAATTGCAAAAGATTCAGAAGGGAATGAGATATCTGATATTTCGTTCACCTGGGTGTCGAATAATCCCTCTGTTGCATCTATTTCAGGGGACGGAACCGTCACAGGAATTTCCCTTGGTACTGCACAAATTACCGCAAGTAGTGGAGATATCTCAAGTACAACAGCAACTATCAATGTAATGGAGCTGACATCAGGCACAGTAACTGATATTGATGGCAATGTTTACCAAACCATTAAGATTGGAGATCAATGGTGGATGGCTGAAAACCTGCGCACCACTCATTATAGAAACGGAGATCCAATTACAAGAGCAAATGATGCGTATGAATGGCGGGCCCTTGCTGTTTATAATGCGGCTACGGATGATCATGTCGTTGAAGGAGGCTATTGCTTTTATGATTTTGATTCTACCAATGGAAGTTCGGATGGACTTTTTTATAATTGGCTGACTTTTGGGAACCCAACACCTCAAGATGGGAATGATAATCTTAATATCATAGCTCCTGAAGGCTGGCGAGTTCCAGGAGAGAACGAGTGGCATATCCTGAAACAAACTGTTGGAATGACCTCTGAGGAAAGCTTCACTCCCGGTTATAATGTTGGAACAAATGAAGGTAGTAAATTGGCAGGAAATGCTGAGTTATGGGAAGATGGTGCTTTAAAAGATGATCCTGAATTCGGGGATTCCATGTTAAATTTGATACCAAGCGGTTATCTCAGCAGTTATACTTACGATTTTTCGAGTAAAGGGGAAGTAGGAATGTATTGGACTAACTACATAAACAATAGTTTTACTGATCCTCTAATAGATTGGCAGCCGTATTCACATTTTGTGCTTTCCTCGCAAACCTATATTGTCATGAATTCCTCAAGAAATACTAATGTGACTGCTGGTTTAGCTATTCGTTGTGTTAAAGAAGAAGACTTTTAGAATATAGTCTTATTACCAGCTATATATCGCGCCGGATTCGTTTTTGAGTCCGGCGCTTTTTTTCGCTCATTGTGAACATTTGACCAGCCACTTTTTAGCAACCAAAACCCGCTAGCCCCTACTGTGTATGGGTCTGCATACTACACGTATAACTGTATCAGGGGCTTTTTACAAAGGTGGACACTTATTGGACACTCGTCCCTGTAAGTGACTGAAACATAGGACAAAGCAAGGTACTGAAAATCCCCGCCTATCTACGCTCTTCGAGCTTCGATAGATAAATGCCTGCCTTGCCGTAGCTCCTCAGAGCGTAGGCAGGTCGGCGGTTCACTACCTGCGCTCTACGAGCTTCGGCAGTTAAAAATTCCGCTTGTTCCAACTGAGTGCAACCGAATGTCGGGATCCCTGCCTGCCCGGCGTAGTCTGCAAGATGTAGACGGGGCCACCACCTGAAACCCCTTAAGAATCAGCCACTTAAGGGGTTTTCTTTTATCACTTACTTTCATGTTATATTATATAGTAACGGGCTATTTGGGTACATTTTGGTATATGGAGTTCGTCGTGTAGTGCACACGCTGTTTTAGCTTATTCATTCAGGCTACCCTACCCCATCCACTCGCCCGTGCTTCAGAGACTTCAGACGCTCCGTTAGTTGAGTCCTCAAGTAAAGCTGACATGTCTTGGTAATCGACTTCCAGGAGATCTACATAATGTTTCTCTGTGACTTTTACCGATGAATGACCTAAAAACTTGGACACTCGATAAATGTCAACACCCTTTTGTATGAGACGAGCACCGGCAGTCTTACGAAGTGTGTGCAAATTAGCATCGGGTATTTCCGCACTATGGAATAATCTACGGGATAACGACTGGGACACTGCAGAGTAGATATTAAACCGGCCCATGTTACCCGTTAGTATATTTTAAATGCCACAAAGTCACTAAGACACCAAGTTTCACAAATTTGCTTAGGGGTTCTTGGGGCCTTTGCTTGTCCGGCGTAGCTCTTCCAGCGAAGACGGATGTCTTCGTGGCAAAAGAACTTACACTGCGGCGAGATGCTGACTCCTGATGCATACGGTTATCTCAGGCCAGTTTAATATATGGGAACGGTACCCGCTCCCCCCTCCGAGAGTTAAGAATGGCGCGAAGCACAGAATAAGCAACCAAGCTCAGATTCACACTTCACTTTTGACCTAATTTAATACTTCCCACTGCCCAGTTTTCCTCGATCCAACCCGTTTAATAATACCGGCCGTTCGCATTTTGTCGATGTGATACTTTATACCATCTGGTGTCAATCCAATCTTCTCAGCAAGTTCCTTGCGAGTAATTGTTGGCTTTGCCTTTAATAGGGCCAGTATCTTTTCTTGGGTAGTTTCTTGGGTAGTTGATCCTGTACCTTGTGAACTCTTATGTTCTTCAGGATAATGAAATATCACCCAACTTCTTCAGGCGACCTCCTACTCTACCACGTGCCCGGGCTGCAGCCAAGCCAGCGAGTGTTCGTTCACGGATTATATCACGTTCGAATTCAGCCAACGCACCGAAAACATGGAAGATGAGTTTTCCGCCGGGTGTTGAAGTATCTAGGGACTCTTGGATACTTCTGAAGTAGATACCTCTCTCACTGAGTAGGGTCATGACTTTGATAAGGTGCGTTAATGATCTACCCAGACGAGCTAGTTTCCATACGACGAGGGTGTCGCCTCCCCTGAGAACACCGAGTATTTGATCAAGTCCCGGACGTTCGGTTTTGCTACCGGACATTTTATCAGTGTATATTTTCTCACAGCCGGCGTTCTTTAGCGCATCGTTTTGGAGGTCAAGGTTCTGATCCGTAGTTGATACACGGGCATAGCCAATATTCATTATTGGACTCCTTTCTTTTGTTTAGTAGATATGAAAACGCCCAAGCGGGTGCTCAGGCGTTATTTGTGAATCTCAGTTTAGTTGAGATTTATGTATGGTGTTTCAGGTTACTCTGTAGATGTTGGTTGTCTCAATAACCAGGGTTTGTGAGACAGCTAAAAAGTACCTGAGTAATGAGACACCCTTTTTGAGACTACACAGATTGATCGAATTCTCATTGGATAGCCCAAAATGTATTCGATTCATCTAGCCAATTATGCTTTTTCAAGCTCAAGTCGTCCCTTATCAGTAATAATGTATTTCTGATTTGCCGCAGTAGGATTCTCAGGGTTCGACATCTCGATATATCCATCATCAAGAAGAGGTTTTATGTACTTGGTGCGGAACTTAGTGCGGTCTTTCCGATCAAAGACTTTCATAAGCTCTGTTATTGCTATGTAATTATTGTTACGTAAAGTCTTAACTTGGTGCCGGCTTAGTGCTGACTTAGTGCCAACTTGGTGCCGTTCTGTAGTCTGCTGAATAGGTTTCCCCTGAATGGGAAGGTAGTAACCAAAGGCTTTATGAGATATATCATTTCGGATTTCAGGAACTGGGTTCCCGAGGTTCTGCCATTCAGATTGCATCATCCGAATTCCTGTACCTGCTTGTTCACAGAGAATTAGTCTACGGAAGGCTGCAACTATTCGAGGGTTGCGCGACTCCTTTTCCCCAGGCTCTAGCAAATTAACGTTATCTCCGTATACATCACCGGGATTCCAGAATTGAATCTGATCATTATAGAACTTGATAACAGCTTTACGTGTGTGATCAGCATAATCTTGGTGGATTAAAAGATTGATAGCTGCTTCACGGAATACCCGATACCCTGAGGGTGCGTCATCACGCATTAGAGTGTGTGGGTCAATGCCCTTGAAAGGACGGGGTTCGTTTTTGTAGTACTTACCTACGAGTTCTCGCCACGTGTTGAACAAGTTTTCCTCTGAGACATACCGGTCCAACCATCGCATTTCTGGCTGGGGATCGTTTTGACCTGCAGGAATCCACTGGAGATCCACAGTTGGCCTTGGTAGGAGACTATGAATTGCTGGTGAAGATCCGAATAGTAATATTGACGGAACCGCAAAAAGTATCTGAGAATTCATGAAATGTGCCCTAAAACCATTAAATACAACCACATATAGTGAATATGAATAAATCTATATATATCAACACTTTGCGTCATTTCGATGAACTCAATACAACGCTCTGCGCGCTTTGCCTGCCCGCACGAAGTTATACGCAGGCGGGCGAGAGGGACTTTTTACGAGATCGTCAATATTGACGCTCGAGTTGGTATAAGATGAGCAGTTGGATACTCGGACAATGGGCTGAGGGAAGGCTATTTCAGCAATGTCACTTTCCGCATCAGCAAGCTTCTACCTGATTCAAAACGGACCAGATACACACCTGAAGCGAAATGATCAGCCTGCCAGTTGATTTCATGAAAACCATTCTCATGATTTTGATTCACCAGCCGGATCAACTCTCGTCCCTGAATATCAAAGACGGTAATGCGCATTTCAGTACTTTCACCTGTTTCATACTTGATCTTTAACTCGGGATTGAAGGGGTTGGGGTAGAGATTAAGCAGATTGAATTGACCAGGGAGCAGGCTGGACAGAGCTTCGGGAATAAAGACTTCAATTAGGGGATGTTTTTTAATATTTCCGACATAATCCACATCGGATAGCCGGTATTCATATCTACAACCAAAATTCACCTTGTTGTCAGTATACTCATACAGATGGGTTTCATTGGTGGAGCCATGTCCAGTCAGATCCGTGTGAGTATTGAAGTCATCAACAATAAGCCATTCTGATTCACCCCTGATGCGATTTTCCAGAATAAAGCCTAAATTCTCTATTTCTGATTCTGTCTGCCATAGCAGGAGCACACTGCCATTGTTTACTGTGGCTTTAAAAAAACTGAGTTCTACAGCCAGGGACTGGTCTTCACCATCCTCCCAGCTCAAATAGGGGTAGCCGTCATTGATGCTGCTACTCATATCCCAGTCATCATTATTGGCACTATCATCATTGGGGTTGGAGACAAAATCCCAAGCAGTGTCTAGTCCCTCAGTACCTTCTCCCTGCCCATCATACTCATAGGTAAAAGTTTCCAGGTTTTTCATCGCAGAGGTCCCTTTAGCGGTAGCGGAATTGTACTCCCCTGTATAGGCATCACTACTTTGCCCTGTGGTTTGCTGATCAAAAAAATTATTGCTGCATGATGGTCCATTCTCCACCGCTTCATCGACTTCCCCAAAAAATCCCTTGTCAGTTGGATTCGTAGCTCCTTCGTAAGTGACGCTGCCGGTGGCATAACATGATTGGATAGTTGGTTCATAGACGATTCCAATAAATGCTCCAATAGAAGTTTCAATAGAACCACTCTTTCGAGTCACGCTCCCTCTGGAGTAGCAGTTTGTTATGGTAGTATTCCCTGTATTTCCACATAGTCCACCAACATTTCTGGTGCCTGTAACATTGGCTGTACTGAAACAGGCTGACGTGGTACTCAAATTATAGCCAATCAGTCCACCAATGGAATTATCCCCTGATACAGAGCCACTACTACTGCAGTTTGTTACAGTACCACCAGATGAATAGCCAATCAAAACACCGGTTCTATAGTCTGCTGAAATGAATGCATCTGTAATTCGAATGTTTGACAGGGTAGCCGATGATGTATATCCAAATAATCCTACATAATTTGAGCCTGGTCGATTAATTGTTAACTCATCAATGGTAAAGCCATGACCATCGTAGCTGCCGGTAAATTGAATGCCATTTATTTCCCCAATGGGTCTGAATCCTGCACTATCATTCCAGGTGCTTGTTCCTGATGCATCTATATTGGCGGTCTGTTCATAGTCATATCCCCAGCGATCCATATCTTCAGAAATCCAGGCCAATTCAGACAAGGTGCCAATCTGATACTTCCCATTGGATATACTGGGTTCAGAAGTGATATGCGGGGTCCTTATGGACACTTCATTTCCATAATAGCTTGTTATATTGGTGGTCACATAAGCTCGAATATAATAAGTGGTATTCTCTGTTAATCCGCTAAGGTTGCTGCTAAAATTTCCCTCTGACCCATTGGTGGTTTTGCTGTGAGCAATTGTGGGAGTACTGGAGGTGTTCCAGCAAAGTCCAGCTGAGCTGATGGTTTCACCACTACCATTGCGAATAAAGCCCCGACCAGCCGCACCACTGGATGTTATGGAGGTCAGAATGCCAGTGGATGCTGAAATACCGGTGTAACTGAAAGCGGCATCCTGGGCACTGAGGAAGGGGTAACCACTATTTGAGCTGCCGCTCTGATCGATATTCCAGATTCCTTCATCCTCTTCTTGACCCGCATCATCATCAAAGGGATGATCTGTAAAACTCCAGGTGTTGGCAAGACCATCACTTCGTTCATCGGTGTAAGTGCCTACATATTTCATCTCGGCCGTGGTCTTGGCTGTGGCTCCGTCGGCTGAACTCTGATTGGAAGCCTCACTATCCCAGAAATTATCTGAATAAGAGGATAAAGTAAAGGTTCCTCCACCCCCAAAGCCCTTGTCAGTGGGAGCTGTAGTTCCAGTGTAATATACAGAGGCGGAACAGTAAGAACGTCTAACGCTAGACTGTGTATCTTCTGCATGTCCCATGAATCCCCCAATGGAGGTTCCACTTGCCCCACTCACTCGGGTAATATCTGCGGTGGTATAACTATCCTCAATACTGTTACTGTTTTGAGTACTACCCACAACCCCTCCCATATTGTCAGCTCCACTGATGGATCCTGTTACAGCACATTGACTTATGGATGAACCATCTGCCAAACCAGCAACAGCCCCGACATTATTCTGGCCTGTGATGGATACACTGGCTAGTCGTAATTTGGATACACCGGAATTCTCCAGATAGCCGAACAGACCGATATAATCTGTGGATGAACGGGAAATTGTGAGATTGCTGATAGAGTAATTACCGCCATCATAGTTTCCTGTAAACTTGTTTGTGCTATTGCCAATGGGAATAAAACCGGCATTACTATTCCAGCTTGATGTGCCCGCAGCATCAATATCAGCACTTTGTCCAAAATCATCACCCCAGCGAGCAGATGTTTCACTGAGCCATTCCAAATCCGATAGTTTAGTAATTGAGTATTCATCCCCCTCAAGATAGGGGATGTCCTCGGTGGTGAATTGGAGTTGGTCACCGTAATTTGTACCATTTGAATTGGTGGCATAGGCTCGCAGGTAATAGCTGGTGCTGCGGCTTGAATTATTTACTTCTGCTGTAAATGCTGAAGCAGAGAGTGTCCCCGTATTGTGATCATTTGATGTGGTGGG
>JAYEKW010000226.1:8314-25779 GCA_034716895.1 Candidatus Neomarinimicrobiota bacterium | reverse complement strand
CGAGGGATTTTAAGTCCCTTGTGTCTACCAATTCCACCACCCGGGCCAAACATATTATCAGGGTAAAAGGTTTCACTTATTTACAATTCACCATTTACCATTTATCATTTCAAAAAGAGGCGTGGGTTCCGTCTTCGTCCTTCGGACTACGCCGAGACAAGCGGATTCATACGCCACATAAAATGCTATTGACCATACTAAAAAAGTCTCTGCGCTCTCAGCGAACTCTGCGAGAAATAAAACAAATATCGGCCAATAAAACTTCAATTGTCAAAAGAGGCGTGGGTCGGATTCGAACCGGCGAATGATGGTTTTGCAAACCACTCCCTTAGACCAACTTGGGCACCACGCCATTTAAAAAGCGAGCCAATATAGTCTGACGAATATCGTAGGGCAACTAGTGCCTACACGAGCAAAAAAATATCCTGGTCATTCATGATTAAAATCATGGGTATCTAAAAGGGTCACGAGATGGCCAATAGGTCGCAGCCCACGATTTCAATCGTGGGGGACGGCAGGTAAATAAAAAGGCCGATCAATTGACCGGCCTTTAAGTAAAGCAGATGTATGGGGGAGATTACATCATGCCGCCCATACCACCCATACCGCCCATACCACCCATGCCTGGATCCATTGGAGGACCACCGGCTGCAGCAGGTTCAGGCTTATCGGTAATGGCACATTCCGTTGTCAGCAAGAGACCTGCGATTGAAGCAGCATTCTCAAGGGCAGCCCGGGCAACCTTCGTTGGATCCAGGATACCGGCTTTCAGCAGATTCTTGAAATCTTCTGCACGTGCATCAAAACCAAAATCACCTTCACCCTCTTTGACCTTCTGAACCACGATTGAATCTTCCCAACCGGAGTTTTTGGAGATCTGACGGATCGGCTCTTCCAGAGCACGACGCAGAATATCTACACCAAGCTGCTGGTCACCTTCCAGAGTAAGCTCTAAGGCCTGTGCGGCTCTCAGGAGAGCAACACCACCACCGGGGATGATCCCTTCATCAACGGCAGCACGGGTTGCGTGCAGGGCATCTTCAACACGGGCTTTCTTCTCTTTCATCTCAACTTCAGTGGCAGCGCCAACATTCAACACAGCAACACCACCAGCCAGTTTGGCCAGACGTTCCTGCAATTTTTCACGATCATAATCTGAAGTCGTATTCTCGATCTGAACTTTAATCTCGTTAATACGCGCTGTCAGCTTTTCTTTGTCACCGGCTCCATCAACAATGGTCGTATTGTCTTTGTCGATAATAATGGTCTTGGCTTCACCAAGATATTCCAAAGTGACATTCTCGAGTTTATAACCCTGCTCTTCAGAAACCATGGTACCACCAGTAAGGATGGCCAGGTCTTCCAGCATGGCTTTACGACGATCACCAAAACCAGGTGCTTTAACAGCAGCGATCTTTAAAGTGCCACGGAGACGGTTTACAACCAGCGTAGCAAGGGCTTCACCATCAACATCTTCAGCGACGATAAGCAGGGGACGACCGGTTTGTGAAGTCTTCTCAAGGATGGGGAGCAGGTCTTTCATGGTGCTGATCTTCTTATCATAGATCAGGATCAAAGCCTCTTCCAATAAGGTTTCCATATTTTCTGCGTTGGTCACGAAATATGGGGAGAGGTAACCGCGGTCAAACTGCATACCTTCAACCGTTTCCAGGTGAGTATCCATGGTCTTGGATTCTTCCACAGTGATCACGCCATCTTTGCCGACCTTGTCCATGGCTTCAGCGATCAGATCACCGATAGTCTGGTCATTGTTGGCGGAGATAGTGCCAACCTGGGCGATTTCTTCGTTACTCTTAACTTCTTTGCTCAGGTTTTTAAGAAATTCTACAACCTGTAACACACTGGCATCAATGCCGCGTTTGATCTCCATGGGATTGGCACCGGCAGTCACATTCTTCAAACCTTCAGTCACGATAGCCTGGGCCAAAACGGTTGCAGTAGTAGTTCCATCACCAGCAACATCAGAAGTTTTAGAAGCAACTTCGCGAACCATCTGGGCTCCCATGTTCTCACGGGGATCATCCAGTTCGATCTCTTTAGCAACGGTTACACCATCCTTGGTAATGGTCGGTGCACCAAACTTTTTATCAATTACAACATTACGACCCTTAGGTCCCAACGTCACTTTTACTGCATTAGCCAGTACATCCACACCAACTTTTAGTCTGCCGCGGGCTTCCTGATCAAATTCAATGTATTTTGACATTTTGTTCTTTTTCCTCTCTTTTACTCATTTCTTTTTAAACGATTGTCAGCTCGAACTGACGCTATAATATTTTCAAAAATGCTCTATTGGCACTCCTGCCTTTAGAGCGCCAAATTATATCCGGGTTACAAGCTGACTCCAAGAAAAATGATTGTTTTTTATTGAGAATTCAGAAGCCGGTGATCAGGCTCCTAATTGGGTGATTATAGTTTGGAATTTAGAGTGGTCTGCACCTTGACTGATGTCCTACTCTCCTCGGCGGCTCAGGCAATTGAAAATGGAAACTTGACGCTCTCGCAAAAAGTCCCTCTCGCCCGCCTGCGTATAACTTCGTGCGGGCAGGCAGAGCGCGCAGAGACGCAGAGTCTTGATATTTATGAGTTTAGATGATTTTGTGCTATGTGGCTGATTTTATATGACTTAGGGCATATTTGATGATTTCTCAAATATTTTTTGCGGTTTCGTTAAACTTGAAACTTGAAACTTGAAACTTGAAACTTGTTATAGGCTGGGCCAAGGGGTTTTACTGAGCTGGATTGAAAGTAATTTAGTCATCGTTCCACTCTTCCGGAAATTGCTTGGGTCGACCAACCACACTGTCAACATCTGAACCCTAACTCCTAACTCCGAACTTCTAACTCCTGGCTTCTGACCCTCACCCTACGAACCCGTACTCCCAAACCCGCCTGTACCCCGGGTTGTGTCACTCAGCGTTTCCACCAATTCAAAAGTGATGGGAGCCCCATCCATGGCTACCAATTGAAAAAGTCGATCACCCGTAGAAATCGTGTGATCCTCAGTTTTGATATTGTCCACCATGGCAATAATCTCACCCCGATATCCGCCATCGATGAGACCGATGGAGTTAGACATCCTTAAGGGGGTTTTGGAGATGCTGGAGCGGGGAATCAAATAATAGGGCTGTCCAGTGTCCGTTTCGCAGGATATTTGTAGTTTCAAGGCAACCGTTTCTCCAGCAGGGATGGTTAACGTTTCCATGATGAACAGGTCTAGACCAGCATCACCGGCATGATAGTGTCCGTGATTTTCATATTGATGACGAGCTTGAGAATTGTGTGGTTGAATTTTTATATGCATTTTCTCTCCAGTTAGTTATAATCAAACTTTTTTTTGGACACTGAGCTTGCCGAAGGGAATATTATCTTTGACTTCGGCGAGCTCAGTGTCCGATATATGCATTGGCCTGGGTTGACATCTACAGGCTCAGTGTCCGGTTCTAAAAAGGTGCAAAAGTTTATAGCGCCATGTTTTACGGTATTTTTGCTCAATAGCCCAGCGCTCTTTGAGCTCTAATTCCTGGGTGATCTCAGTAAAACCCAGGCTCTCATAAACCCCTGAATGAATGCGTTGCCGCCAGTCGTAATAACCGGGATATTTATTTCTACGATCAGGATGAACCGCGTTGGTCAATAAAATTACAAATATCTGGTTATCGGGATCGATCCAGATGGAGGTGCCGGTAAATCCAGTGTGACCAAAACTATTAGGACTTAGATACACACCACCGGAACTGGGTCCGGAAGGACTATCCCAACCAAGACAGCGTGACCGGCCATCTTCTTCCTCAGCTACCAGATCAGCCCGTTGTGTAAAAAGTTTGATCGTCTCGGGTTGGAAAATAACCGTATCACCCAAAGTACCTTGATTCAGCATCATTTGAGCAAAACGAGCCAGATCCAGAGCGACTGAAAAAAGTCCGGCATGACCGGTAATACCACCCAGTGAGTGAGAATTTTCATCATGTACATAACCGTGGACAAAGCCACTGTCAATTTCACTGTATTCTGTGGGGACGATCTGATCTAATGGGTTTTCAGGTAGATAGCCTGTGGAAGTCATCGCCAGTGGTCTGAAGATCAGACTGTCGGTAAAGGTATTCAGGTCTGTCCCTGAGAGTCGTTCAATGACTTTGCCGAGTGTGATCAGACCAATGTCGGAATAGCGGTATCTGGTTCCCGGTAAAGTATCCAGCTCAGCTTGGAAAACACTATCCAGACGGGATTGACTGTCAGGTGCATCCATATTGTAGAAGCGTTTGAAGGGTTTCATGCCAGCCGTGTGAGTGAGGAGCTGTTTAATAGTGATGGTCGCTTTCAAGGCAGTATTAAGGGAGTCAGGACCGGTAAATTCGGGAAGGTAGCTGACCACGGTCGTATCAAGGTCAAGTTTGCCTTGTTCATAGAGTTTCATGGCAGCCGAAGTGGTCGCAATAACCTTGGTTACCGATGCCAGATCAAACACATCGCCCCGGTAGGTGTTTCGTTCGTTGGCGTAAGTATGTGACCCGAAATACTCATGAAGGAAGATCTTGCCATCTTTTGCAGCCAATAAGACCCCACCAGGCCAGGCGTGCTCTACCAATGCCTGATTAACGTGGGGCATCACAAACCCGGGGTCTGAACCAACTTCTTCTGGAGCCACATGAAAAAGAATTTTATCGTCGGTTTCAGTCACAACTGTCTGAACAGTATTGCTGTGAGGTACAGCAGTCCGATGTAAACCCTGTCCGTGAGAGGCGATACCGGGAATGGAGATGGGTAATGCACCCGATATGTCAGTCTGCCCCAGAATTGCTGATGCCACGGCGCTTTGCATTTCGGATTGAGTTGTGTAGGCAACCATGTAGGCCGGGATCTCCGGAAAATCCCGAATTAAATAGGGTGTACCAAAGCTGCTAACCAGCAGTCGATCGGTCCTGGATGCCAGTGAGCGAATAAATTCAGCTTGCTTCTCTGGAAGGAGGACCCGGTCTTTTCTCATTTTTGTATAGGAATAAACATTAACGATCACTTGTGCCGAATCGGGAATACCCGCTAGAACACTGGAATAATAATCCTGAGGATCAGAACTATCCAAGGTGTAGGATACAGCAGTTGGAAGTGATCGTATCAGTCGTCTTTTGATGGTGGTCAGATCATGGTCTGCAGCCCAATCCTTGATATCGATCAGGTAGGTCGTATCATTCTCATGAATTTGCAACGGGATCATATTCAAGCTGTCCTTGACCAGCGTAACAGCCCTTTCCATGATCAGTTCAGATACTTGCTTATTGTAATTACTCCCATAAGCCTGTTGAGTGTCAGTCAAATTCAGGGTCTTCTTCCGGTCCAGCCCCAGCTTTGATTTCAGGGTCAGAATTCGCAATACCGATTCATCGATCCGTGCTTCACTGAGCAGGCCATCTCGCACTGCTTCTTCCACGTAATCAATGGATTTTAGATAATTATGATTCTGGATGATCAGATCAGAACCAGCTCTTATGGTTTGAATGAGAGCATATCGATCTGAATACTCATTGGTAATACCGCCCATGGCCATGGCATCAGTGATGATGACTCCTTTAAAACCCATCTGCTTGCGAAGGATATCGTGTAACCAAAAGGGAGAGAGTGACGAGGGGACACCCGGCTCCATCTGGAATTCGCCTGCATCCAGATGACCCACCATAACCAGGTCAACTCCAGCATCGATCAATGCTTGAAAGGGTTTCAATTCGATTGCCCATAATCGTTCGGGGTCACTGGGGATCCGGGCCAGTGAGCTATGGGAATCAGTTTGAGTATCTCCATGACCTGGAAAATGTTTGGCTGTGGCCAGCATCCCATAGGCTTGCAGGCCTTGCATGAATCGCGTTGCATACTGAATAACCTGATCAGGGTCTTCACTGTAACCCCGAGTATTAATAATGGGATTGTCTGGATTATTATTCACATCCACAATAGGTGTTAAAGCGACATGGATACCCAGGGCGCGACCCTCTTCAGCTGTGATTCTGCCCGCTTCAAAAGCCAGATCCGGGTCACCTGTGGCGGTTAAAGCCATGGGCCAGGGAAGTGCAGTACCACCTTTGAATCGTCTCTTTAATCCATATTCAAGGTCAGCTTGTACCATGATGGGAACCCTGGAACGCATTTGCATTTCGTTCAAAAAGGTCAGAGCCGCTGAAGCATCACCACCCCAGACATGCAGAGAACCCAACCCATCAGTGCTGATGATCTGCTCGATCTCCTGCCAACGGGCTGATTCAGCAGACAGATAATCCAGACGCATATGATAAACCATCATTTGAGCGATCTTCTGGCGGAGAGTCAGTCGTTTAAGCGTTCGTCTAGCCCAGGGGGTGGCATCAATAGCGGGAGCAGGAGTGGAACAGGCAAGGATGAGTAGTAGGCCAAATCCGCCTACAAGCGTTCTAATGATTCGATTGGTCATTTGAAGTATTCCTGAATTAGTAAGTTATGACGCAAGGGATTTAAAAATGAGTAAAGGGGGTATTGTCAGCTGCCAGCGCCCTGATCAGCTCTTCCCGGGTGGCTGATAAATTGAGATTTCGCCTATTCAACACGCGTTGTGCAGTACCAATGGCTTTGTCCAATTCGTGAGTCCCGTTTCCCCATGAAAATGAAGGAATTGCCCGTGGCGGAAAATCCTCCTGGAACACATTACAGAAAGGTCCGATCAAGGTCCCGGTATTTAAACGGATACCAATGGCTGTTTTACTATGATCTCCCAGGATCGTACCCAGAAATTGACGGTTCGTGTCATAATTATTTCCGTCCCAGGACACTCGAATTGGCTGATAGTTATTTTTGAGATTACTGGTGTTGGTATCAGCTCCCAGATTGATCCATGAACCCAGTATGGAATCTCCCAGGAAACCACTGTGGCTTTTATTGGAATAGGGGTGAATGATGGAACCTTTGATTTCGCCACCAAGATTGCAGACCTCGCCGATCACAGAATGCCGGATGGAAGTAGCCGGCTTGACGGCAGAACGTTTGCCAAGATAAAGGGGACCTTCCAGAGCTGAAAAAGGACTGATCTTACAGTCAGAATCAATGATTATAGGGCCATGACTGGCATCTAAATGGACATATTTGCTGATCTGAGCTGTATTGTGAATGAGGATGTTACGATCATCGAGAGTGGAAAGTTCAGCTGGCAGCTTGGTCAGATAATCATTCTCATTCTTCCAGAGCTGTAGATCAAAATCAAGCGATGTGCTGATCAGATCCAGATAGTCCCAGATCCACCTGGGAAAGCTGGCAAATTGGACAGGATCGTAATCCAGTGGAGCAAGATCAGCTAGTTTCCTGTGAAATTGTCTGGAAAAATTCAATGTAGAACCAGGCTTGGCCGCCAGTATGACACCATCTTTAAGAATAAGGCCACTGTTCTGGGAATCCAGGGTGGTGACCAGACCAGGATACATCCAGGCTGGTAGAGCAGCATTCAGGAAGATCGTATTCTGAGCCGCCGTTTCATTGATCTGAAGCATGGGGTATTTATGCACATGATCATTTTTAAGAATGGGACGAACCCACAGTGCGATACTGTCATTCAGGAAGATTTTTTGAGCTCTTTCCAGATTAGAGTAGATCCCATAGCGTAATTCTGCCAAAGATCTGAGAAGTGCCAGGGGACCGAATGGAGCAAGGTTTTCCGGTTCAAAGATTATGAGAGAACGCATATATAATTGATCCTATCTTCATATGATTCGTTAGGCTGGTCTCGGAATGTAAGCTGACTCCCAGGTGAATCAATAAACAAAGCGTTGACAATAGTAAGTAAAAGAGATTAACTTACTGCCCTGAAATTATCACTTGATATGAGATTGTAAAGTATCACGACACAAACTTCTCTCGTAAAGAGTTTTGTATTGTTCGTTTACATCAGATGGAGTTACCATGAAAAAATCCAACTTTCATTTTGTTCGTCAGATCAATGAGATCTCAGTATTACGGATTGTCCGGGATGAAGGACCCATCTCCAGATCGGAAGTTGCCCGCAAGATGGGCGTTTCAAAAGTGATCATCGGTGGGATTGTACGGCGACTGTTGGAAACCAGAATCCTGTTTGAGATCGGTAAAGGCCAGTCAACCGTGCAAGGGGGACGACGACCAGTCATGTTGGAGTTCAATGCTGATGCCGGATTGGCAATAGGAATTGAGATCCATCTGCATCGGGCTAATGTACTGATCACGAATATGAATGCTGAGATACTGCATGAAGGCACAGTTAATTATACAGATAACAAGAATCCAGAAGCAATTCTCAAACGTATCATTCGAAACATAGAAAAAATGATCAATGATGAGGAGAAAATGCAGTCCATCCTGGGAGTTGGAATTGCTTTGCCGGGTTTGATGGATTATGAAAACGGGTCGATCCTGAGCAGCCATTCACTAAAAGTCTGGGAGGGATATCCCATTAAAAAATTCCTGGAGGATGCTCTGGACACCAAGGTATATATCGAGAATGATGTAAAGGCGATCACACTTGGTGAATATCATTGGGGAGCCGGCCAGGATGCCAGGAATGTTGTCTATATCTGGCTGGGAGAAGGTATTGGTGCTGGTATTATCATCAACGGTGATATTTATCGTGGTATCACTTCATCGGCAGGTGAAGTTGGCTACACGGAGATTTCTGCTCGAGGTATCAATCGAGGCAGGTTTCCGATATTATATCAAGGTCAGCACCGTTTTGGTGAAATTTTGACCACCCGCAATCTTGAACTCAGCATGTTGGATGCAGTTAGTAAGAATGGGCAGAAATCCTTGCTTAAAAAGGATGAGATAAGTCTGAGCAGCATCGCCGCTGCCTCTAAAAAGGGCGATCAGCTTGCTCAGGATGCTTTACGAGAGTTTGGTCAGATTCTGGGCGTTCTCACCATTAGCGTGATCAACCTTTTTAACCCTGAGCTGATCATTCTGGGTGGACCGGTCATTGATAGATGTCCCTTAGTTCTGGAGGAGGCCATAACAAAAGCCAAGGAAGATGTTCTATTGGTGCCGGCGGAAGTGGTCAAGATCCGGCCAGGTGCCCTTAAGAGTCGGGCGGGAACTCTAGGTGCAGTGGGAATGGTTCTACAAGACCTGTTTAAACCACCTATCGTGAATTTGGCAACCTATCGATCCTTGATCCTTCCGGAATAGAATATTATTTCAAGGATTGTTTGATTTGATCGCGGAGTGAGGCAGCTTTTTCGTAATTTTCAGAAAGTAGTGCCATCTGTAACTCAATTTCCAGTTTTTCCATGGCCGGTAATTCAGAGGGGATCCCATCATCGGTGATCCGATGCTGCAATTCTTTTAGCTGATAGATCTCAGGACTAAGGTCAGGTTGCGGGTCTTCCAGGATACTTTCGTAGACATGTTTGATTTGTCGAATCCCCGCATTAAGAATTCTTAATGCTTCAGATTTGTCATCACCTTCCAACTTGAGCATGATCTTGGCGCTGGTATTCATCATCATCACATAGGGACGAAGTTGTTGACTGGCGAAATTTTCCATCGTGCTGGTATGATTGGCGATCAGATTCAGGATATCGAGATTATGACGAGTGTCCCGTATGACTCCCTGATAATCTTTTAACTGATGCAGACTGAGATAGCGATGGTAATATTGTAAACCTTCCTGGCGCAGGTCAAATAGTTGTCTATTTGTGAGGAAAAAATCTGCTTCAGAGCCTGATAGTGAACGATAATAGTGCAAATAGGATTCAAAACCCATGGGGAGCAGACCATCCGGTCGACCAGCATACTCCATCTGGATCACCCCCAGGTCTATCCGCATTTGAATTTTCTTAAGCCCATCATCGCCCTCAATGAACCGAGCGGTCACGACCAGAGGTTCGAAGGGCCAATCAGTTAATATCTTGCCAATATCCATCGCATCTAATTAAATCTGAATCTTCAGCATCTCCAACCCTAACCTGTTTCTTAAATCAATTTTGTTTCATTATCCTGGTATAACAGGAAGACGATCCATTATCGAGCACCGGCAACGCCCAACCAGCTTTCGGTACGCTGGTGGATCGGTTCACTGTCTAACCAATGAGGTTTATTGATAAGCCGATTTCGTTTGGTTTCCACTGATAGTGTTGCCCAGCTATGCCAGGGTTTAGCAAAATCGTCGATTGAAGGAATGGAATCTTCCAGGCTATAATCTGTTTCTGATTTCTAATCGACGGATATGTTGATTTACCCCGCTTCGTTTTCAACTTCGCTGGGGTTTATTAAGCAAACTTCCAATTAGCTAAAAAAAAGAGACCGGTGGGTCACCGGTCTCTTACAAAACATAGTCGAAAAGGACTATAAGATCAGAAATGCACCTTAGGAAAAAGTCGCGATGTGCTTTGACACACGGGACTTTTGATTGGCTGCTTTGTTCTTATGGATGATACCATTGGCAGCAACTTTATCAATAATTGAGATAGCGGAACGACCGAGAGTCGTAGCAGTATCTGCATCCTCGGTTGCTAATGCTTTCTTAATGGCACTTTTCATCATTGAGTTGTAATGCTTATTGCGTACATGAGCTTTATCAGCTTGTCTGATACGTTTAGCGATGGTCTTTTTAACAGGCATATTTATTCCTTCTCCTCAAAAATGCCCGCGAATATAGATGCGCACCAAGCCTCTGTCAACGCTTTAAGTGAATTTAAAAAACACACATATTTGCGTCCTTTGGAATAGATTCATCGATACTAAATATTTTGACGAAATGAAATTAGTGTTTTTGCTTTGATGGTTTTCATTCTACCTTACCAAACATTTGAGGTGATAGAAAAGCGAGATGGTGTAAATGGTTAGCTGAATATCGATAGTTGAGTAATGCTAACGATAAAGAGGAGAGGATAATGAACGAACGTTTTGATGAAATTAAAAACACCCTGAGACTCGTCCCGCTATTCTCAGATCTGAGTGATAAGGTGCTGACCCAACTGGCCAGCGTTTGTCAGGAGAAATCATACGATAAAGATCAGCATATCCTGCATCAGGAACAGGCTGGAGATAATTTTTTCATTATTGAGTCCGGATCAGTGAAAGTAACCCGTCTATCCGAAGATGGTCGGGAAGCTGTCCTGGCTTTTCTGCGTGAAGGTGATTTCTTTGGTGAATTGGCCATCCTGGATGGTGAGACGCGCTCGGCCAATGTGATCACCCTTTCTGAATGCAAGATCCAAACTGTCAATCGTCGAGAATTCCTTGATCTCCTGGAGCATCAACCTCAGGTTGCCACTGCTTTACTCATGGAGTTGGCATTGCGACTTCGGAAAACGGATATGCACCTGGAATATTTGACTCTCAGCGACGCCGAAGGAAAGATCGCTTCCATCCTCATTGAATTGGCTGAAGAGAATGGCACTTACAAAATGGGTGATGTAACCCTGGGTCATATGCCTATGCAGCAGGATATTGCCAATATGGCTGGAACAACCCGTGAAACCGTATCCCGTATGATGAAAAAACTAGAAGAGAAAAATTGGCTAACCCGGGATGGACAGAAAGTTATCATACGTAAATACAGTAAATTCAAGGAAATATATCAGTTAAAATTTTGATAGTAATAAACAATGAACATTGACCTCAACGGAATCCTGAATTCCAAGCGCCTGGCGATTACCCGGGCGCTTTCATTTGTAGAAAATATGGATGATCTGGACATGGCTCTTACAGATGCCCTGTTCAAACATCTCGGCCGTGCTTATCGGATCGGAATAACTGGACCGCCCGGAGCTGGGAAGAGTTCGCTGGCAGATCGGATGATCGAGCACTGGCGTTCCCAGGATAAACGAGTTGCTGTAATCTCCGTTGATCCAACCAGTCCCTTTACTGGTGGGGCTATTCTGGGCGACCGGGTACGCATGGGACGGCATTTTTCAGACAAAGGGGTCTTTATCAGATCAATGGCTACTCGCGGTAGTCATGGTGGTTTGGCTTTTCGGGCACAGGATGCTGCAGATGTTTTTGATGCCGCCGGGTTCGATATAATTCTTTATGAGACCGTTGGGGTAGGGCAGGTTGAACTGGATGTTGCCATGGCCGCTGATACTACTCTGGTAGTGCTGGTGCCCGAGTCCGGTGATGATATTCAAGCCATGAAAGCTGGTTTGATGGAGATCGCTGATCTATTTGTCATTAACAAAGCAGATCGACAGGGAGTTAATCAAGCCCTGGCTCAGATTCGATCCATGTTGGAGATGCGGCAGGTCCAGGCCGGAATCTGGACACCAGAGGTAGTGAAAACCAGTGCCCTCAATGCTGAAGGTATCACAGGTCTCATGGAACGCCTGGATGCGCATCAGCATTTTCTTCAGGAGCAGGGCATCTTTCGTCAAAATTTTAAAGCTCGAAGCATGGCCAAGATCAAAAACTATATTGACCAACACGTGATGGATCAATTCTGGACAACTGAGAAACTTAATGTGTTAAATGGATCGATCAGAACGGATGAACCGGGCAGCGTTGTTCCTGGTAATGTCGTGAAAGAACTTTTACAACATTAATTCCGGCTACTCGTCAGCGCTTACATCCCAATTTTCGTAGACCCCATTCTGATTCAATAGATTGATGCATTTCCATGACGTCGCCCCGGTGGAGTCCAATGAAGTAATTTTCACCGTCAAAGTCTAGCAGATGAAGGAGGACGGCCTCCAGAGGAAATAACCTGGACGGTGATGATATATGTTCAGTTTCTCCTCAATTGAGGTTTTTCTATCCTGAAATCCTTTTATCTTAATCGCTTATGAATATGGCAACGAATACAGAAATGCCTCTACTGGAACATCTTGAGGAGTTGAGGTGGAGGATCATCAAAGCACTGAGCAGTGTTGTTATATTTGCTGTTATCGGGTTTATTTTTTCCAACCAACTGATCCATATCCTCAGTATACCCATCGAGCAAACAGAGCCAAGACTGGAGCTGCTAAACACAACTATTCTGGGTGTTTTCCTAGCTAAAATGCGAGTAGCCATCATTTTGGGTCTCGTATTCTCCCTGCCAGTTATTATTCATCAGATCTGGCGGTTCATTGCACCGGGATTGCTTGATGACGAGCGGGCATTTGCCCCCATGCTAATTATCGTAACCATAGCATGCTTTGTGGTTGGTTCCCTGTTCTCATATTTTGTGATGATTCCCTGGTCACTGAAATTCTTCTCAGTCCTCAATCATGGCTTGGAGGGTTTAGTCAATTACGTTACGATCACCGATTACCTGAATTATATCACTATTCTCATCCTGTTCACTGGAATTGCTTTTGAACTACCGGTAGTCATCTATTTACTGGCTAAGATCGGAGTGGTGGATCCGCATATCTTAAGAAAGATCAGGCGTTTTGCCTATTTGGTGATCCTGCTTGTCGCAGCCATATTCACACCTGCAGATCCCTTTACCATGGTGGGGGTAGCACTGCCCATGGTCTTGCTCTACGAGGTCAGCATTCTGGTAGCAAAGCTGGTTAAGAAAAAGAAAATGGAGGATGAAATAGCCGAGGATGATTCACCTGGGATAAATAAAGAGGATGAGTTGCTTGAAGATTTCCTTGGATGATCTGCTAAGACCGATACAGGCTGAACTCAATAGTTTTCAAGACTATTTTGAGAATTCACTTAAGTCACATGTTTTCCTGATCAATCAGGTCATGAAATATATCATTGCCCAGAAGGGTAAGAAAATGCGTCCCATGCTCCTGCTGCTGTCGGCAAAGCTAAATGGGGCATGTACTGAGCAGACCTATTCAGCTGCAACACTAGTGGAGGTTCTGCATACTGCCACCCTGGTTCATGATGATGTAGTTGATGAAGCAGAGACACGACGGGGATTACCCAGTATCAACTCTATCTGGCGTAACAAAATTAGTGTGCTGATCGGGGATTATCTTTTCTCCAAAGCTCTGGTTAAAATGGTGGATCTCAAACACCCCAAGATGTTGGAGTTGCTAGCCCATACTGCTGATAAGCTGGTTACTGGTGAGATCGACCAAATCGACAGAGCCCGGTCTGATACCATGACAGAATCAGCCTATTATGCTATGATCGAGGACAAAACTGCTTCGCTGTTAGCCACGGGATGTAAACTTGGTGCCATGACCACCTCAGATGACCAGGACGTTTGGGAAGCGCTCTTCGAGTATGGACGCAATTTCGGGATTGCTTTTCAGATCAAGGATGATCTGTTTGATTTTGAAGGGCGGGCGGCTTCGGTTGGGAAGCCCATTGGCCTTGACGTAAAGCATAACATGGTGACACTACCTATCATTCACGCCTTGCAGCAAGCCAGCAAATCAGAAAAACGTGAATTCAAACACATGATCAAAAAGGGCAGTGATCAGACAGTTCGGAAGTACGCTTTAGACTTCATTAACCGTTATGGCGGACTGGAATACACCAAACAACGTTTACAGGAATATTCTGATCAAGCCAAAGCCAGCCTCGCTCCATTTCCTGATAGTCATGTCAAGCATTCCATGATCCAATTCATTGATTTCAATATCCAACGCGAGAAATAATTCAGTGAGCTGCCATTTTCAGGTAAGGGATCTGGCGCTCAGTTATCGCTGGAAAACCTTCGTAAAGCCGATATTCAAAAACCTCAATCTTTGTGTTGAGCGAGGGTGGTTTGTGACGATCACGGGGTGCAATGGGAGCGGTAAGAGTAGTCTCATAAAACTCATTTTGGGATTGGTACAGCCTGACACAGGGGAGCTTTTGTTGGAAGGAATACCCGTTAGAGCTGGTTTCCCTGGAGCAGTACGCAATCATCAGATAGCCTATATGGCCCAACAGATCGAAGAAATGTTCTTTGCAAATACGGTTCGCGAAGAACTTTCGTATGGGGCTGATGGGGTGCTGGAAAAACAGGGGCAGGTTCTGGCTGAACTGGGGATGAACCATTTCATGGATCGCACCATCGAGAGTTTATCCGGTGGTGAAAGGCAGGGATTGGCACTGGCTCAATTCATGATCCAGGAAGCTCCATTTTTATTATTGGATGAACCCAGTTCATATCTGGATCAAAGCAGAGCAGATAGGTTAAAAGACTTTATGATGCAGGCCCATCGCTCAGGCAAAACGATTTTGCATGTCACCCAATACACACAAGAGATCAGCTGGGGCACCCATCATATCGATCTGGATCAGACTGATCCCAAAGTCAGGTCAATATGACCCTCACCCTACCTCCGCTAAAACGCAATTATCCAGGAAATGATCGATTTCAACTGGAAACACCTGAATTGCTTATCGGTGGCTCTGGATATGTTTGCATCATAGGAGCCAATGGCAGTGGCAAAAGCAGCTTCGGAGAAGCCCTGGCAGCTCATAGCCAACTGCAGACTGGACACAATTGGTATTATTTGCCTCAATATCTTGAACGATTTTTATTCGCAGAGAATATTGTTGAACAGTTAGGCGACCTGCTCTCTCAAAAAGTCGACAAGTCTAAATTAACCAGTCTTTTAACAGAATTGGGATTTCTCGATCCTGGTGCTGTGTTTGACTTTCCATTCCTGTTGATGAGTGGGGGGGAGCGTCGTCGTATGGCGCTGGCTTGTGTGTTTTATATGCAGCCTGATTATCTAATTATGGATGAGCCTGATATTGGAGTCACTCCAAAAGAAAACATGGTGCTTTTGTCAAAAATACATAATTTGCAGGCCATCAACACTGGAGTGATCGTGATTTCGCATAGTTCCGACATCGTGAATGAATCTTCAGAATTGATCTGCCTTAAGGCAGGGAAAATACAGCGGATGGGAAAAACCAGAGATTTGTTGGCAGACCCGGAATTTGAACTAAAGGAATATGGTGTCAGGTTTCAATAAATAATGATCAACCTGTTAAAAAATAAAAAGTTACTTACAGCGGCCAATGCAACATCGGCGGCCAGAGCCCTGATGGTGTTTCCTATTGTATACTTGTTGAATATATGGGATGGTCAGTTGGCCAATTTTCCTGTTTGGGCGGCTTTTTGGATCGCGATGGCTATCTTCTCAGATTACCTGGATGGCTGGTTCGCTCGTTCTTATCACGAGGTCAGTCGTTTGGGCAAATTCCTGGATCCGGTGGCAGATAAGATCGTTATTTTTGGAGTCCTATTCTTCGCAAAGCCGATATCACAGTCAATTCCCAACTGGTTTATTGCATTTATCATTTTTCGAGAGGTTTTTATCTTTGCTTTGGGGTATCTGGTCAGCAAAGACTCTAAACGGGAGATGCAGGCCAATCGTACTGGAAAATGGTCTGTCTTTCTAACCAGTATTACCTTCATTTTGCTGATCTTCAAACTGCAACCATGGGCCGATTATCTGTTATACCTGACAACCGCTGTTGGCTCTGTCTCCTTTGTGCTCTACATGAAATACTATTATCACCTGTACCAGGTCGATGTAAAACACAACTAGTCCCACCCAATAAAAACATCAAAACACCCCCGGATCTCACCAACTGAACACAAAATAATGACCCCAAAAGCTCAACAACCCGATAATTCACTAACCCAATAACTCACAAACTCAAGAACTCAAACCCCATGATATTTTCCTCAGCATTCAATAAATTAAAACAAGGCTTAAGTCGTTCTCGGACCCAATTAAGCAATAGAATGAGTAAACTATTCACTGGTTCGGTTCCTTTAACAGATGAAATGTTGGAGCAGGTCGAAGAAACGCTCATATCTGCTGATATTGGAGTTGAACTCTCCATGGAAATCATTGAAGATCTGCGTAAAAGCTTTCCCCTGAACCAGGTGGTTGAAATGAGTGGTGTGGTTGAATTTCTGAAAAATGATCTCAGACAGAGGCTATCCACTAAGCAGATCGAGGTCAAACCGGCTGGACATCCGCACGTGATCCTGGTCGTGGGGGTCAATGGAACTGGAAAAACCACATCTATCGGGAAATTGGCTCATCATTACACCAGTCAAGGTAAACAAGTTCTGCTGGTTGCTGGAGACACCTTCAGAGCTGCGGCTATTCAGCAGTTGGCGATCTGGTCAGACCGCAGCGGTGCAGAACTGATGCAGAAGGAAGCAGCGGACCCCAGTGCAGTAGTATACGATGCTCTGCAGAGTGCCAAACAACGTGGAATTGATGTTGTGATCATTGACACCGCCGGCCGCCTACACACTCAAAAGAATTTGATGATCGAATTGGATAAGATTCAGCGTGTGATCAAGAAAGTCATTCCAGATGCTCCGCATGAAACTGTTTTAACCATTGATGCCACAACTGGTCAGAACGGACTGATCCAGGCTCGGCAATTTTCTCAAGTAACACCAGTGGATCACCTTTTTCTCACTAAACTGGATGGGACCGCAAAAGGTGGGATCGCCATAGCCATCCATCATAACTTGGATATTCCGGTTAAGTATATCGGAATCGGGGAACAGATGAGTGATATCCAGAACTTTGATGCATCAAGCTATGTGG
>JAYEKW010000226.1:0-8214 GCA_034716895.1 Candidatus Neomarinimicrobiota bacterium | reverse complement strand
CTGGATGGGACCGCAAAAGGTGGGATCGCCATAGCCATCCATCATAACTTGGATATTCCGGTTAAGTATATCGGAATCGGGGAACAGATGAGTGATATCCAGAACTTTGATGCATCAAGCTATGTGGGAGCCCTTTTTGAAGTCAGCAACAATTAAAGCGTTTCGCCAAGCCGCACAAAAACCTCTGCGTCCCCGCGCCTTTGCGAGAGGAAAACTTGGTTTAAGGGTATAGAGGTATAAGGGGGTATAGGGGAGGTTTGGAAAGTGAAGAGCTATACAAAAACCTCTGTGTCCCCGCGCCTTTGCGAGAGGGAATCTGGGTTTGAGGATATAAAGGTATAAGGGGGTATAGGGGAGGTTGGGAAAGTGAAGAGCTATACAAAAACCTCTGCGTCTCTGTGCCTTTGCGAGAACTATAAAATAACTTATGACTAAATTCAAAAAAAAAGTCCGAATCATCAGCCTGGGATGTGTCAAGAACACGGTAGATAGTGAGATCATTGCCGGAGGTCTGGAAGCAGCTGGAATTGAGTTGGTTGATGAAGCTGAAGCAGCCAATACCATTCTCATAAATACCTGTGGGTTCATCGGTGATGCCAAAGAAGAGTCGGTGGAAGTGATTCTGGATGCGGCCCAACTAAAGACCGAAGGGCAACTTGAAGAACTCCTTGTAGCAGGTTGTCTATCAGCAAGATACAAGGATGAGCTCACCAAAGAAATACCTGAGGTTGACCAATTCTTTGTGACTGAGGATTTCCGGAACATATTTGATCATATCGCTGCAAAACCGCATTTGGCAGATGATCCAGACCACCGTCGAAAACTGATGACTCCCCGGCATTATGCCTACTTGAAGATCAGTGAGGGCTGTGATAATGTCTGCAGTTTCTGTGCAATTCCTCTTATGCGGGGTGGACAGCGAAGCCGCAGTATCGATTCACTGATCGCGGAAGCAAATTCCTTGGTTGCTCGAGGCGTAAAAGAGCTGATCGTTATTGCCCAGGATAGCACGACTTATGGCTGGGATCTCAGCCCAAAACGGTATCTTCACGAGTTGTTGTCAGAACTGGATCAAGTGACTGGCCTGGAGTGGATAAGATTGCACTATACCCACCCTTCCCATTTTTCCAGGAAGCTTATTCCAGTCCTGAAAAATGCCAAAAAGATCGTACCCTACCTGGATATCCCGATCCAACATGCTGCTTCCAACATGTTGACAGCCATGAAACGGGGTCTTGATGCAGATGGTCTGCGCCGCCTGCTGTTGGATCTACGAAAAGAAATTCCCAATTTGAGATTACGAACTTCTGTGATCGTGGGATTTCCCGGTGAGACAGAAGCTGATTTTGAGGAACTACTGGATTTTCTGGAAGAGATCGAATTTGATCGGCTGGGCGTTTTCACCTACTCGGAGGAGGAGGATACCAGCGCTGCACAACTTGAGGATGATGTTCCACATGAGGTTAAAGTCGATCGGATGGATGCTGTCATGGATCTGCAGCATGGCATTTCATTTTCAAAGAATCAGAAATTGGTCGGAAAAGAAATAGAGGTCATCATTGATGCACCAGATCCTGAAAATGAGGACCAGATGCTGGGTCGAACCATCTGGGATGCACCAGACATTGATCAGATCGTGTATGTCGAAAGCAAGTTTGAGTTGGGCAGTATCGTTAAGTTGAAAATCATAGATGCCGGGCCGTATGAGTTGTATGGAACCGTGGAATCAGAATCGTCTGAATAGCTATTAAGCAAGGCGGGAAACAAATTCTGCACTAAATTATGATTGCAATATACGTATTATATACGATATATTGATACGTATACTTGCAGGAGGTTTCATGCTAAAAAAACTAACGCTTAGTATAAGTGAGACTACCATTTTGGGAGCCAAGCGCTATGCAAAAGCGCATCAGACCAGTCTTTCCAGCCTGGTAGAGATATATTTCAATTATCTCAATCAGAACAAGGTCTCAGATGGTGAGCAAATGAGTCCAATTGTGAAAGAATTATCAGGGATCATGGAGCTTGATCAGGATTTCAATTTAAAAGATGATTATGCGAATTATCTACTAGAGAAGTATTTGAAATGAAAAAGGTCTTTATCGATTCTGATGTAATTCTGGATGTCCTGACCCAACGCGAACCATTTTATTTTGATTCTTCCCAGATCATCAGCATGTGTGAGGATAAGCGCTTGGAAGGATTTTCCACAGCTCTGGTATTCGCAAATATCTATTATTTGATCAGGAAGCTACGCTCCAAAGAAATCGCCCGAACCAGTCTCAGGAAATTGCAAATCATTCTAAGTGTATTGCCGTTAAATGGTGAACATGTGGAGCGTGCGTTAAATTCTAAATTCACTGATTTTGAGGATGCCCTGCAAAATTATGCATCGGAATCTCATGGTATCGAGGTGATCATAACCAGGAATGTGACTGACTATAAACATAGCGGTCTATCTGTGTTAACCCCTCATGCATTTTTGAAGATATATCAACTTTCAGATTGAGTGATGGGAAATTAAAAGTACTATCTCATCACAATATTCCACACTACAGGAACCCCCTATGAATAAAGAAAAACCACCTGTTATCTACCTTATTGATGGCTCCGCACTGGTCTATCGGTCTCATTTCGCCTTTATCCGTCAACCACTGATCAACACCCAGGGTCAGCTGGTCAGTGCCATATTTGGCTTCATGAATGCATTACTCCGTCTGATGATCCGCGAAAAACCGGAGTATCTGGCTGTGGTTATGGATACCAAAGAGAAAACCTTTCGGCACAAACAGTTTCCCGCTTACAAAGCTACCCGAGAAAAGATGCCGGATGAGCTGGCAGCGCAACTGCCGGTCATTGATGATATTGTCAATAAACTCAATATTCCCTATCTGAAACAACCTGGGTTTGAAGCAGATGATATCATAGGAACCATGGCTAAGAAAGCTGGGGAAGCAGGTTTTGAGGTTAGGATACTGACTGGTGATAAGGATTTTGCCCAGTTAGTTACTAGCAACGTCCAGGTTGTTAACCCAAAAGATAATGTGGTCTGGACCCCGGAATTTGTTAAGGAAAAGTGGGGCGTACCTCCAGAACTGATCATTGATCTACTTGGTCTCATGGGCGATGCCTCCGACAATGTGCCTGGTGTTCCCGGCGTAGGACCGAAAACTGCCGTAAAGCTGATCCTGGAACATGGCAGCATGCTGGAACTGTACGAAAAACTTGAAAACGTGAAAAACCCCAAACTGAAACTGAAACTTGAAGAAAATCGTGATCTCGCTTTACTTTCGCGGGAATTGGTGACCATTAAAACCAACATGGATTCGGTACCTGCAGCTGATCAGATTCGTATCGAAGCCCCTGATATTGATGCAGTACGCCGCATATTCCAGGAATTTGAACTGTTCAGGTTGATGAAGCCACTGGATGAGGTTCGAGCGCTCTATAGTGCTGGTGGTGAAACTATCGGACCTGTCCCAAATAGAAATTACACGGTAGTGAAACATATTCCTGAGCTGATTGAGTTGGTAGAAACACTGGGTAAACAGGGCATGGTGGCTTTTGATCTGGAAACTACAGGACTGGATGTGCTGACCACAGAGATTGTTGGTTTATCCTTTTCCTGGGAAGCAAATCAGGGTGTTTATGTGGCGGTCAAGTACCCCAATCCACCTGAGGGTTGTTTTACCAGGGATGATATTGGAACCATATTGCGGGAGTTAAAACCCTTCTGGGATTCTGATGCAATAGGGAAGACAGGCCATAACCTCAAATTCGATCTTGCAGTCCTGCAAAGCCACGGGATACCAGTGAAGGGTGTCAAGTTTGATTCACAGATCGCAGCCTATCTGGTCAATCCAGGAGGGCGTGGTTATGGTTTGAATGATCTCAGCGTCCAATACCTGGGTCTTGAGCCGATCCACATTGAAGCCCTGATCGGGAAGGGTAAGGATCAGATCACCATGGATTTTGTAAGTTTGGATGTGATCAGCGAATACGCAGCTGAAGATGCTGATATTGCCTTCCAGCTCTACGAGATCCTGTCTGCAAAGATCAAAACTGATGGGCTGACCGACGTACTCAATGATATTGATCTACCCCTGATGCCGGTTTTGATGCAAATGGAGCGAGAGGGCACTTTTGTCGATGCGGAAATGCTTGGTGTGATGTCAACCAGTCTGGGACTGGAACTGGAGCGCCTGGAAAAAGCAATTTACAAAGAGGCTGGAGAAGAATTCAATGTCGCCTCACCCAGGCAGGTGGCCGAGATCCTATTTGAGAAGCAGGGGATCAAGCCCATCCGCAAGACCAAAACAGGTTACTCCACCGATGTGAATGTCCTGCAGATTCTGGCCAAGGAACACGCTATCCCGCGTTATATGTTGGACTATCGTCAGGTTGCCAAGTTGAAATCAACCTACACAGATTCTTTGCCCCTGCTGATCCACGAGAAGACGGGTCGGATCCACTCAAGTTTTAATCAAACCATTGCTGCCACGGGGCGTTTGAGCTCCACCAATCCCAACTTCCAAAATATTCCGGTGCGAACTGAGTTGGGCAGAGATATCCGTAAGGCATTCCGCCCACAATCACCGGACTGGAAGATCCTCGCTGCAGATTATTCACAGATCGAGTTGAGGTTGATGGCTCACTATTCCCAGGATGAACGTTTGATCCAAGCCTTCAAGAACGGGGAGGATATTCATACTGCTACTGCAGCTCACGTCTTTGGGACTGATCTGTTTGGCGTATCCGAGGACCAAAGGCGGCGAGCCAAGGTGGTCAATTTCGGCATCATGTACGGAGCGGGACCATTCAGAATGTCCAACGAACTTGAGATCACAATGTCAGAGGCCGCGCAATTGATCAGCGAATATTTCGCAACCTATCCTGGTATTCGAAATTATATCGATGAAACCCTGGAATTCGCCAGGGAGCATAAATATGTTCAGACTCTTTTCGGCAGGAAAAGACCCATTCCTGACATTGATGCCTCCAACCGGATGAGTAGGGAAGGGGCCGAGCGGGTGGCCACCAACATGCCCATCCAGGGCACTGCTGCAGACATCATCAAGATCGCAATGATCCAGGTTTATGATCACATGCAGGGTGCTGCATTAAAGAGTAAAATGATCCTGCAAGTGCATGATGAATTGGTCTTTGAAGGCCCTGAGACAGAGCTGGAGCAATTGTCCACACTGGTGAAGGATACCATGGAGCAGGCAGTTAAACTGGATATTCCCCTGACTGTTGACATTGGCATTGGCGACAACTGGCTGGAAGCGCATTAAAGGCGGAACACCGAGAAAAAACCCACTAAAGATAGTTTATAAATATTCATTATTAACTTGCTCGGATTATATTTGATCCTATAGTAGTTGAAATAATGAAAACTGGTGACCTGGCTTTTTTGAAGGTCGTCGCGATAGATAGTTTTTCGATTGCATCGTCGGTTGATGGAGGATTATTCATGAAGAGGTTTATTGTTACCATTCTGGCTCTGAGCATAACGGTACAGCTTGGATATGCCCAGCAAAAATTGGGGCAAACCGGAGCTCAGTTCCTTAGTATTGCATCTGATGCCTGGGGTGGAGGTATGGCTGAGGCAATGACCATTATTGAGATGAAAAGTGCTTCTCTGTTGTTCAATCCGGCCGGGATGGCCAGGCTGGATGCATCTGTTGATATTATGGCCAGTCAAAATCAGTGGATTGCCGATATCACCCATAATCTATTTACGGCTGCCATTAGTCCGGCTGATGGTAAATACGGAACTTTCGGTGCCTCGCTGATGTCAGTGGACTATGGCAGTATTCAAGGAACCATGGTCTGGGACAACGATAAGGGCTATATCGACACAGAAATTCTGAAACCCACTGCTTTTGCTGCAGGTCTGGGTTACGCCAAAGCTTTGAGCGATAAATTCTCAGTGGGCGGGCAAATTAAATATATCGGTTTGAATTACACCCGAAGTGTCTTTCCTGATGATGATGGGAATGCCGATACGGTTAAGAGTCACATTGCCTATGCCAGCGCATTTGACTTTGGAACCATTTTCAAAACTGGGTGGCATAGTCTGGCTTTCGGCATGTCCATGCGCAATTTTTCGGATCAGATCAAGATCGAAAAAGAGAGTTTTCAATTGCCCCTGACTTTTTCACTGGGGATTGGCATGGATGTGTTCGATCTCTTCAGAGACCAGATGGGAAATCAGAAACTGCAGATCGCCATTGATGCTTTGCACTATCGTTCACATCCGGAGCAGATTAAGATCGGGTTTGAATACAAGCCAGTGAATATGCTGGCTCTCCGAACTGGTTTTTACACCAGCGAAGACGAAAATGGTGATACTTTTGATGAGAATGATCTGACCTTCGGAATTGGAATTCAGCAATTCGGGTTGGTCTTTGATTATGCTTACACACCAAAAGGTGTCTGGAACGAAGTACACCGTGTTTCGGCACGGTTTTCTTTCTGAGAATTGGGGAGATCAAGCTAAATGACGCTATCAAAATCACTGTTGAGAGTAATTATACTGTTGAGTTGTCTGGCCTTTGGTTTTGCCGGACAAAAGGGCAAGATCGCCGGAAATATTTCAGATTCCAAAACAGGTGAAGGCCTGATTGGGGTCAATATCATTGTGGATGAGTTGGGAATCGGTGCCACTACGAATTTGGATGGTCACTATTTTATCCTGAACATTGCTCCCGGGATTTACACCGTTCGTTATCTGATGATCGGCTACACACCGATCATTGTCGAGGGGGTTGAGATAGCCATGGACCAAACCACTCATCTGGATCATAAGATGAGTCAGGAGGTTCTTGGGCTGGATGAAGTCAGGGTTGTGGCCACGCGTCCAGTTGTGGTGAAGGATCTTTCCGCCAGTCAGTTATATGTAAAAGAGAAGGCCATCAAAGAACTCCCCGTTGCTAATATCAGCAGCGTTGTGGGTTTACAGGCAGGAGTGGAAGGGGTTTCGATTCGGGGTGGCTCCAGTGCTCAGACAGCTTTTATTGTGGATGGATTTCAATTAAATGATGGCCGTTCCAATTTGCCCACCTTGTCACTCTCTTTGAGTTCGGTCAAAGAGATTCAGGTGCAATCCGGTGGTTTTAACGCCGAATATGGAAATATTCGATCCGGAATCGTTAATGTGGTCACTGCGGAAGGGAATAAGGATCGTTATACTGGTTCGCTGACTTATTATCACACACCTGCCGCTCCCAAGCATTTTGGTATTTCCCCTTACGACAAAGACTCTTATTACCTGCGTCCCTATTTAGATGATGCCGTGGCCTGGACGGGTACCCAGGGTGAATCATACGAAGATCTGAATTCGAACAGGGAATGGGATCCGGGCGAACCTTTCGATGATTACAATAAGGATGGTGATTGGACCGGTTGGGATGATTATACGAAACAGCAATATGCCACTTTTGAAGGTTGGAACGCCTATTCGCTCACCACACTTCAGGATGAGGATCCCAGTAATGATCTGTCTCCCAGTGGAGCTCAACGTGAGTTCATCTGGAAACACCGTCGCACCGGTTTTATTAATGATCCAGATTACACCCTTGATTTTGGCCTGGGAGGTCCGGTTCCCGGTCTGTCAAGCCTGGGTGAACCGCGCTTTTATCTCAGTCATCAGAGTGGCAAAAGTAATTTTGTAGTGCCCCTGTCCCGGGATGCTTATCTCTCAAATACGACCCGTCTGAAGTTCAATGCAGATGTGTCAAAAAACATAAAACTGACCATGACCATGCAGTATTCTGAAGATAAATCGGTCAGTCCTTACAGTTGGACCACCACGCCCACCGGCAGTGTCTTAAGTTCGATCTACAGTGTGGCTGGTCTGGTAAAGGGAGGCAGTAATATATTGTTCATGCCAGGTTACTATAGCCCGGCAGACATCTATCGGACAAATTTTGGTCTCAAGTTGAATCATATGCTTGATGAACATAGTTATTACGAAGTGATGTACCAGTATCTGCGCAGTAAATACTGGACCTTTGAAACCGACGCTCGGGATCCTCAATTAATTGAGATCTATGATGGCGTGTGGCGTGATGAGGCACCCTATGGTTATGATGGTGGCGAATGGATGAATTTGGGACGCGATAGCAGTCTGATCCAGACTCACTCGCTCAAAGCAGATTACACGCGACAGGTGAACACCAGGAATCAGTTGAAAACCGGCATACGGAT
>JAYEKW010000225.1 GCA_034716895.1 Candidatus Neomarinimicrobiota bacterium | reverse complement strand
TTGTTGGGCTAAAGCCCTCCTTTTTTTAAGGTTTTTATAACCCCCAGGCTGAAGCCTGGGGTAAGTATCAATAGTAACAGTACTATACGTAGACAACTAAAGCTAATGTTAGCAAGCAATTATTCCGGCGCAATGAAGTTTTCACACAGGCTCTATAACCCTTATACCTTTATACCTTTGTACCCCAGAATATTTTATTGACCCCCAATCTCAATGATTGCATCCAGGTACGCATTATTATGATGAACCAAAAAAGAGTCCCCTGAAAATATAAGTAAGCCTGCAGGAATATTATGATAGATTGGACTCATGAACTCACAATTTAAGCTTTTAATCCTCCTGACCCTGATCGCACCAGCGCTATTTGGGTATTCCAAGAATGATATTGTACCGGATGTTAAATACTATCTGATCCGACTGGATGATATGGGCATGTCGCATGGTGTAAATATGGCGGTTAAACAAGTCATCGAAACTGGACTGCCCGTTTCTACCTCCATCATGTTTACCTGTCCCTGGTATCAGGAAGCGGTGGATATCCTGAAACCCCACCCTGAAGTGAGTGTTGGGATCCATTTGACCCTTAACGCGGAGTGGCAGAATTACCGCTGGGGTCCGGTTGTCGGGAGGGAGGCAGTTCCCAGTCTGGTTGATTCACTGGGCTATTTTCTACCAGCGCGATCCCTGCTGTTTTCACGAAACCCTGATGTAGCTGAGATCGAAAAAGAGCTACGAGCCCAGATTGAACGAGCCATGAGCTGTGGTCTTAAAATCGATTATGTGGATTACCATATGGGTGCGGCAGTCCAAACCCTGGAATTGCGTGAAATTGTTGAGGGACTGGCTGCTGAACATGAACTGGGTCTGGTCTACTATCTGGGGGAGCAGTCATCCAGTGCCACCTACTTTCCGGAATATGATGCTAAACTGGATTCATTGCTGAGCAATATCACTACCCTTGAACCCGGTATTAATCTGCAGGTTGTCCATGTCAGTCTGGATACTCCAGAGATGCAGGCCATGATCGACTTGAATACATTTGGATTGAAAGAGATGAGTAAGCATCGGTTCAGTGAACTTCAGGCTATCACTTCGCCAGTGTTTCGAGATGCTCTACAAACCAATAATATCAAGCCGATCACCTATGGGGATCTGATAAAAATGGTGGGTCTGGAGAATATGCAGCGACCGCCTCAGGAGTAATACCAGTTTCTGGAAGTGGGTCGCGGGGTAAAGATTAACTAACCCATTTACTTTCAAAACCTTAGATTTGACCCGTTCATCAAATCAATGAGATGGGTTGATCATTTATGAAGAAAAAATGGCTTGGGTCTGTCCTGCAATATCTGCAAATGGTTTCCCCATCGCAAAGAAGACCCGGGTTTACCCTCATCGAAATTATTTTCTCAATTACCCTGCTGTCCATAATAGCCCTGGGAACGACTCAGTATATGGTCTACTCCCGTTGGGATATCGACAAAGCCATTCGTAAACAGCTGGCCTGGATCAATATGGCTTCACGCATGGAGCAAGCCGTTGACTTTGGCTACTCAGCGTTGCAGGACAGTCTGCCTGAGAGTTCGCAGGCGATCACCATCAATCGTATTCAAGCTTATCGTACAACCGTCGTCAGCGGCATCGATGACGGGACTGATGGGTATTATCCATCAGATAATACTCAACCTGATTATTACCAGATCAAAATCTATATCGCCTGGTTTTCA
>JAYEKW010000224.1 GCA_034716895.1 Candidatus Neomarinimicrobiota bacterium | reverse complement strand
CTAATTGGCATGAACAATTTGATCCAACGTTTCAACAACCCATTGATTTAGGCTCTTGCCGTCTGCCGAAGCCCTTGATGCTATTTCAGCGTGCAATTTAGTGGGAATGCGAAGGTTGAATTTGCCGGAATACTCTTTATATGGTTCGATACCTTTTTCTTTGCAGACATCAAGAAATACCTTCAATGATTTTTTAAACTCCAAGCGCAACTTATCCGGTGTTTTACCATAGAAATCAGCACCCCCGTTGAGCCCAAGTATTTCACCCCGAAACATATCGATCTCGGCATCGTATTCGATTTTTGCCTTACGCCCTTCAACTGTCATGATATTCATGGTGTAACTCCGTGGCTTTCCAACCATTTGCGAATGCTTGAGACCGCACCTTTGTCAGTGACTGGCGTTGGGTGTGGCCGATGGAATACTCTTACCTCATTAAATAAAACAACCGCCACTCTGGAACCTTCACGTTCGCTCACCTCAGCGCCAAGAGCAACGAATAATGCTTCAATATCATCCCACTTGATACTGCCACTGACAGGTCGATTGAAAATGAGTTCCAGAGTCTTCTGATGTTTCCGTTTCATTCGCCATATAGTACCAAATTATGGTACTTTGTCAAGAATATTCTGACCGAACAAAAATGGCTATCATACGTGATCATCGGGGGCATTTTTCACAGTCGTGGTAGGAATGCCGGTCACCCAACACCCCCCACAGATCCGGACGTGAAGATTTCCCTCATCCGGTTCCTCGGTTCAGGTTCTTTTACCAAACCATCAACCACTCAGGCGACACCCCGAGTGGCGCATGACTATGCTGCCCTTCGGATGGCTTACGCCAATCCCACACACTCTACTGAAATTTGGTGATACGGTTTGTAGTCTCGGTGTGCCTCCCGTAGTTCCTCTCAGTAGATCGTCATGTCCGTGGAACATCCCGAGAAAGCGGGGCTTCGTACTCCGGTTACCCGGTTTGAACGTGGATTTCACTACTGAGTCGGTGGCTAACCTTTGGTCAGGTAGGACTTTCACCCACTGGGTAACAATAATCAATTTCATCCCGATTTACGTGGATTCCCAAGTCTCGGATATACCTTGGCACGAGCATTTGTTTTGTTAGGCCAGCTTTTTCCATTCATCAAAAGTAATGGCGCGTCCTATAATTCCTTCGACTTCATTTATCATCATACGTAACTGAGGAACTGAGTATCTGGAATGGGATGCCCTAATTTTAAGCCGACCAATACCCAATCTTCAAGCGTAGAGCGCAATTCATCTTCACACTCTCGTAATGTCTTACCAAAAGCGATGACTCCTTTGCAGGATGGAATACGCCCAGAAAATGTTCCATCTTCAAGCTTGTCATATTCTGCTTGAGATAAAGCATTTTCGATGTAACCCGTAAGAATAAATTGCAACATTTACCTTTACCCCCTTTAATAAACTGCGTGTATTATGAGTTGAGCGGCATCAGTGTCAATAAATGGAAAATATTCCACCTAATTTTTATATGTCCTTGAGTTTTCATCATCGTGTAATTATACCAGCATAGTATGGAAATAGGCAAGTCGGAATTCGGAGCAGATCCTCAGTTACTGATCATGTACCCTGGATAAAGGCAGGAAGTCTATAGATTGTAAGTCGCTCCTGCTTTGAGCACCTCTGTTTCAGCCGTAAGTTCATGTTTAAATCGTTGGATTGAGTAATCACAGGTATCGTGCTCAGAAAGCAAT
>JAYEKW010000223.1 GCA_034716895.1 Candidatus Neomarinimicrobiota bacterium | reverse complement strand
TGATGACCCCAATAAAAAGAAATTATATGCTCAGGTTGACAAGATCGGTGCCATTGAGGTCAAACTGGACAAAGCCAGGATTGATCATATGTTGAAAGTCAAAAAGGTATTAACCGCTGACCAATTTAAAACCTTTAGGCAAATAATGACACACCGTATGGGTCCACGAGATGGCCAAAGGGGTAACAAATGGGATAATAAGCCCAAACACTTCCGTCCCGACCGGTTTTAAATATTTGTTCTTCCTCCCTGTGAACAATGATCAAACGCCCTGTATTTCCAGGGCGTTTTTTTTGCACACAATCATAATTGATGTGAATTATTCAACCAGTTATACCAATTCAGTTCTAAAGGGTCTATTAATTTCAAAATATTTTAGTGTTTTACGATCTTCATGTCTTCTGCATAGCCACTTGTTCTGAGTTCATCGAAGTATAGCTATGGATAAAATATTAAGTGTGGTATGCTGAGTTCATCGAAGTAAAGTAAAACGGTAAAAGATGAAGTAATTACAGGCCATTTAGAGCTGAATTTCGTATTAAACGTCAGGACTTTGAATCTCAACCTGAATGCTGATAGGATTCTGCATATTAAACTGGCATGAGATAGCCGTATGCATCAGGAGTCAGCATCTCGCCGCAGTGTAAGTTCTTTTGCCACGAAGAACATCCATCTTCGCTCGAAGAGCTACGCCGGACAAGCAAAGGCCCCAAGAACCCCTAAGAAAATTTGTGAAACTTGGTGTCTTAGTGACTTTGTGGCATTTAAAATATACTCACGGATAACATGGGCCGGTTTAATAGCAGTGAAAATGGGAGGTGCATTACATCCGCAGGGTTCTATATTGTAGCAAGTCAATTTTACTATATATGGAAAATAATAGAGGGTAACTATATGTCCATTTTGCGTCAGGCATTCATGAAATTTTGGAATCTCGAATTGTATTGGAAGGTCTTTATCGGAATGGGTGCCGGTACAATTTACGCCCTGATCCTGGGTGAGGACGCCATGAATGTTGCTCCAATTGGTGACCTGTTCATGCGACTCCTTAAAATGGTGATCGTCCCCCTCATTTTCTTCTCAATCACCTCTGGAGTGTCTGGGATCGGCGAGAATAAAAGTCTGGGACGATTGGGCGCAAAGACCTTTGGGTACTACCTCTTGACCTCCATGCTGGCTATTCTGATCGGCTTGACCCTGACCAATATCATTCAGCCTGGAGTTGGTGTGGATATTCAGGCAGACAGTAAGGGCTTTGATCCATCCAGTCTGACCCAACCAGGTAGTTTAGGAAATGTTCTGTTGCGTATGGTTCCCACGAATCCCATCGCTGCGGCTGCTCAGGGTGATGTCCTGGCTGTTATATTTTTCTCCATTGTTTTGGGGATGGCAATCACTGCTTTACCAGAAAAACAATACCGAGCAACCAAGGATCTGTTTGACACTTTTTTTCAGGTTATGATGAAAATGACCCGGGGTGTGATCCTTTTTCTACCATTCGGTGTTTTCGGTCTGATCGCCAAGGCAGTAGCGAGTACAGGGTTTACTCTTTTCAAAGCTGTAGGCTGGTACATGGTGACCATTTCGCTGGGATTAACTATACATATATTCGTAATTTTGCCAGTTGTCTTCTGGCTTTTTACCAGGATCAATCCTTTAAAACACTACAGAGCTATTGCTTCTGCCATGGCGACAGCTTTTTCAACCAGTTCTTCTGGGGCGACACTCCCTGTCACCATGGATTGTATTGAGAATAAAGCCGGTGTGTCAAATAAAGTTACCAGTTTTGTTCTACCGCTTGGAGCAACAATAAATATGGATGGAACCGCCTTGTATGAATGTGCCGGTGTACTATTCATTTCCCAGGCTCTGGGGTTTGATCTTACCCTGATCCAGCAATTACTGATCGTTATCACCGCTTTTTTAGCCTCAGTTGGTGCTGCTGCAATACCTTCAGCCGGTCTTGTCATGATCTTTATCGTGCTAGATGCCGTGGGTTTGGGTAACCACCCTCAGGCAGCTATTATTGTTGGCACCATGCTGGCAGTAGATCGTCCCCTGGATATGTTCCGTACTGTTGTGAATATTACCAGCGATACCATGGGTGCTGTTATTGTAGCGAAATCTGAAGGAGAGAATGTCCTTTCCGATAGTTAGAAAAAATGGTTCCCACCAGCCGACAATTCAATAGCCGCTTGTTTTTCATTGTGAGTGTACCTTTCTGTCCGTTCTAACGCAAAACTTCCCGCTTGAAACAGCGAACTTCTATTTTTTTACTCTTTGAGTTCACTTGCCATCGGGCTAAATTTGGCGGTCACAAGTGTACTAATATTTTCCATATGCTTTTTAAACTTTTGCTGCAACAGTGTCGGCATTTTTTGAACGAGAACTTACCAAAGGGAACCTCATCTCCTTGCTGCTAAGACAGGCCTTTCCCGCCCCGGGATCAAGGAAGTCTGATCCTTAAGGGCGGTACCCACCGTGAATAACACGGTTCAAAAACGTCACATTGTTGCAGTTTTTTTTTATTCTCAACCATACCCATGGTTGAGAATAACCACGGCGTAGCTGAAAGCGAAGCCGGGTAAACCCAAGTTAACTTCATAGTGCGTAGCTGAAAGCGAAGCCGGGTAATACCAAGTTAACTCCATAGTGCGTAGCTGAAAGCGAAGCCGGGTAAACCCAAGTTAACTCCATAGTGGAGTAGCTGAAAGCGAAGCCGGGTAATACCAATTTCAGTCCAAGATGCGCGTTTAACCGTCTAATGGAGCCCTTCGATGTTACTCAGGATGAACTCCACGCCTGTCTATGTCTTCCAACTACGCCACGGCAAGCAGTCCCTGCAGGACTCGCAGGGACTAATCCATATGGAATTTTCATTATCCTGCTAGAAAGCGCAGATGGAACTGAATATGGTATTGGTTATGGCCAGGTTTGAACTGAATGAGATCCAGGCTGAATTTTCAGAAAGACGAGACCAGGTACTGTATTTCCCGATCTTGTCATTACTTACAAATTGTATATCTCAATGCCATCCAGTGAATCAGCTGGTTCTATCCCAAATATTTTCGCATAGAAATAGAACTCACTCTCAATCGCTCTGATAATTGTACTGGCCTGCCGAAATCCGTGAGACTCCCCTTCAAACGGTACATAAGCTACGGGGATTCCTTTTGCTCTCAGTGCCTCCACCATCGTCTCTGCTTGATTGGGAGGCACAACAGGGTCATCCAATCCTTGCAGAAATATCACTGGACAATCCAATTGTTCCGTGTGATTGATGGGTGACCGCTCCCGATACAATTGTTTTTCTGCTGGATAGGCTCCAACCAATCGATCAAGATACCGGCTTTCGAACTTGTGGGTATCCCGTGTCAAAAGCTCCAGGTCGCCAACCCCATAGTAGCTGGCTCCGGCCTTAAACACGTCTGTAAAGGTTAGGGCTGCCAGCGTTGTATAGCCTCCTGCACTGCCCCCTTTGATGATCAATCGTTCCGGATCGACTTTGCCCTCATCCACTAAATGTGCAGCTGCTGCAGCACAGTCCTCTACATCACGAATACCCCAGTTTCCAACTAAACGCTGGCGATACTTGCGACCAAATCCAGTACTGCCGCTGTAATTAACATCCACAATAGCAAAACCGCGAGTTGTCCAATATTGGACGATTAAGCTGAAAGCCCCTGAGCTATAGCCAGTTGGGCCTCCATGACTCAACACGATCAAAGGAGGTTTTTCTGCTGGAGGTGCTTGATAATCTGGATTTAGAGGTGGATAATACCAGGCATAGGTTAATTCTCCCGGTCGCGGTTCGAATGTGATCATCTCAGCAGATGAGATATAAATGTCATCCAGATCGGTCTCAGAAGCCTTACGCAACACCTGAGACTTTCCTGAGTACAAGTCCATCGCCACGATCTCGCCTGGTTGATCCCGGGTATGCCCAATAAATGAGATCATATCACCTGATCCTCTGACCTGATCAATATCAGAGTATGGCAATTCAATAGCGGTATAGTTGCCACTTGCAGCATTGATCCGGATGAGTTGGGAACCGGACAGATCTCGGTATGCAGCCACCAGTTCACCTGAATTCAGTACAGCATAAGTGCTCATACCAAAAATCCATTGCGGAAGACCAAACTCAGCTTTCATCTCAAGGATGCAGCGGGTGATCCCTTGTGAATACTCAACCAGATTCCACCAACCATTGCGATCAGAGATAAAATAGATATCCCCATTCGGATCCCATCGTGGCTGAAAGACTGATTCCGCTTCAACTCCCGCGATCAGTTCGAGGTGACTTATATTTCCAGTTTTATCAAGGTCACCGAGCCACAACTGGGTTCCATCCCAGGGCATATGGGGATGATCCCAGGTCAGGAATAGCAGCTTGTGACCATCAGGGCTTATTTGTGGATTTGAATAAAAGTCATGACCTTCAGCAATCACGAGCTGTGAACCGCTCCCATCCAGGGAAACTTTGAGCAACATATTCCTGACTTCATTAGGATCGGAATGGTCTTCACCCACCGCATATAGCTGGTCTCGCTCTTCATCAAGAACAGGATCAGCATAACGAAACTTGTCAGTTCCAGTAAGCAGCTTTCGGTCACCTGTTGCTAGAATCTCATACAGTTGTTGATCTTGATTATCAATGTAGAAGCGTCTTGATTTATCCGCCAGGAAAGCACCACCCCCATATTCATGAGCTCTAGTTCGGATATCCCAATCGACATGGCTAATTTCACGTGATCCCTGTTTTTCTGACCATTCCATCAAGGCAGTCCGACCCTTTTCCGATGGTCGACCTTCGGTCCAGCAGATCTTGTCATGATCTATGTTTATCTGACCAAGCCTGAGACTGGATTCAACCAGCGACTCACTTGAAACAGGTGATTTCCATGTGCCATAAGGTTTGATCTGCCTGAATTTCATATTCATCTCATCCTCTCTTCAGCCTGCACCCTGATAACCCGTACACAGATAAATATCGATCCTGCGAACGGTTTGCCCATAATTTTCGGTCTTAATGGTTCTAATTTTTCTAATATTGGTAAAATAAGGTTCTATTTGTTTTCGCTTAAAGCGATACTCACGCCGATCATCTATTACCAGGATTCCTGTCTTACCCAGTAGGTCAACAGTCTTTGGCCATATATCGAATTGAAGTGCCGGTTTACCTATGATATCCTGAGCATAAGTCCGCGGTTGATCCGGCAGATAGAATTTGAGCAGAGAACTGGCTTTATAATTTGTACTGAAAATAAAAGGCTCATCACCCTGCTGTTTGAGAGAATCCCTAATGGAGGATACTTCGACAGCTGCATTTTTCCAACCACTCCAGGTATTGCCCTCTCCCAGGGGTACATCTGGTAGGACTATGATTGAAACACCCAGACCGAGAAATGCCAGTGAGGAATACACGCCTATTTTAAAACGTCGCAACCGCTGAGACTCTTGGAATAGGAAATAGACCCCTAAAATTATGAATGACCAGTACGCAGGAGCCAACCAGTTCATCTTCACCAGGCTGCGAAAGCTAACGGCGATAAAAAATACTGAAGTTGCCAAGCCACTACTCACCAAAAGCAGGATCTTATCTTCCATTTCAGAAAATATCCTGCGTCCAAAGCGGTTTAGGGAAGCAAAAACCAGCACAAATAAATAGGGTGTTAATATGAAAAACTGAGAGCCGAATAATTCACCTACAAAACGCAATTTCCAGGTGCCCATACCGGCTGTCCGTCTGGCACCCTGAAACGTGAAGGAAATCCAATCATGCTGGGCATTCCAAATTAGAACAGGTGCAAATACCAAGATGGCAATAAGCACCCCAAGGTAGGGATAAGGTGTGGCCAGCCATTTACGTTGACTTTTTGAAATGAGAAAAAACATGAGCACTGAGGGAACCAGCATTATCCCGGAATACTTACCCAGCCAGGCCAAACCCATAAAAAGTCCAGCAGCATACCACCACCTGGAATTCTGTGATCTGATGAGGTTCCAGAGAGCATAGAAAGTTGCTGTCCATGCAAATATCAGGGGTGTATCAGGCGTAATCACAAAGCCATAAAGTTCGAACACAATGGTGGCGTTTAGTGCCAGCAGGGTCCAAAATGTCTGGTCAGTATTTTGAAACATCTCTTGAGTGAGCTTGGCCCAGAGGATATTGAGACCAAGAAACCAGAGCACGGCTGCAATTTTGATCCCGAAGATTGTTTGCCCCAAAAGAGCAGTTGTAAACCAAATACTATAGCTCGCCAAAGGTGGATGGTCAAAATAAGAAAGCGCCAGATCCCGGCTCCAACTCCAATAGTAGGCTTCCTGTGGAGTAAGTGGCAAAATGGCGGCCAGCACCATTCTGAACAGGGTAAACCCCAGAACGACTCTCCATACTTTTGATGGAATTTGGAATACGTCAGTTTGAGGTTTCATTATTGCTACCTTTGCGAACTTTTGTCTTCCTGCAAACGAAGGATCTCTGACTCATGTTAATGCCAGGCCCAGGCTCTGAGATTCTTCACTCCATTTCACTCGTTCAGAAAGACTAAATAGAAGAATGAATGTGTCTCACACAGGGACAACATGACTTGTCAGAAACTGAAGAGCTCAGAATGTCATTCAATAAAAATGGCTGGAAAAATACTATTTGTGCCCATAAAATCCGAGAAGCTGGATTTTGAGGTAATTCAATGGTCATCTAATAATTTCTCCTCATTTCTGTTGCATACTTTAATAATCCTCCAAAAGCCAGTTCCCCCGCAGAATATGCCTTCCACTCTGCCGAAGAAGCATGCTTTGTTACAGCTTGCCTACTAATTTTGAATTTTTTTGCAACCTCTACCTGAGAAAAGCCCTTTCTAAGCTCACTAACTATATTCCTCTGTTTTTCTGTCATGCTCTCTCTCGCAGACCATAACAAATATGAGAATCCATTTAGCATCTCATCAATTTCAGTTCCAAACCCTTTATAGACACCGCCACTTATTCCATCCATTTTTCCACTCACAATGGCACTTCTTCCATTGTGCCAGACCGGATCGTCCATCGCTATTGCCCTGGTTTCAATTGGGGTATATAGTTCACCGAACCCTACTCCAAACCTAACCTTGTTTGGGTACATACTCATTTCCACATCCCAAATTATTTCTTGGATTCTTTCACCACCATTTAATAGCCCCTGAAACTCATCATCGGTTGTATTCACAAATTTTGATAGAATTTCATTTCTATACTTATTGTTTAAATCTCTCATTACTTTTTTGAAATTCTTTTGCACATCTTGCCGTTGATAACCACTCAACTCCCTCGAGCTAATTATATCCCCAATTATTCCTATTTGAATTTTATTCATATCGCCCCTTTTATTCCAAATGAATTGCAGCTCCTGATTTTACTCCTTTCATGAAAGCACGCAACCCTTATAAGTTGCATTAAGACAATTAAAACCTTTATGGGCTGCCAATGCTTCTATCTATTGACCATCTAAATCCGCAACCTATATTGATTGCATATATTATATTGCAACCATATATAGTTGCAACAATTATCTCTGAATTAATCGTATGAATCGAGAAAATATCCTTGTGCAATTGGGAAGTATGATTACTGAAAACGTTAAAAGTAGCACATTACCCATCGGCGGATCAGGCAACCAGCGCTCACCTGTCTGCAGGCTTCCCCAGAGTTCACTCTTGAATGGGACGATAAAATCGGTATCCCGCTGATATGGGTAACTTCGTCTACATTTATGATAACTCAATCATCCTGATCTTAGGACCAAATTCATTAATGGGAAAACACAAAAGATTCTTCCCCTAAATGCGTACCTCAGAGTTAGTTGGATTGTCAGGAAGTTTTCATCTTTTACTCAG
>JAYEKW010000222.1 GCA_034716895.1 Candidatus Neomarinimicrobiota bacterium | reverse complement strand
GGCTATGCCTGCCTATGCCGAAGTCGGTCTTCTATGAAAAAGAAAGTCAAGGGAAAAGTTTTCCTAGCCATCATTATTTTAGATGGTTCCTTGACGGTGCGTCCTTCCCCTAGCCCGTCCCCGTGAGCGTTTCTAGACTTTGTTAAGAACGAGAGGTTTCTGTTGATTGGCCCTTGGTCAACATTTTCTTTGGTTGCCTGTATAGTTCCAGTCATTTATTGAATGACATTTCGAGTTCTTCAGTTGCTGACAAGTCATGTTATCTCTGTGTGAGACACATTCATTCTTCTATTTAGCTCTCATCCGCTATCCAGATAATCCAGATGTTTTTCACATCAGCGCCGGAGCATTACAACATTGAGATATATGTGGAGGAGGGTTAGTCTCCGCAGGGATCTCAGGTGCCAACCCGGATCATGACCGAAAAAAACCTCTCCTCCTCTTAGAACCTATGGATCTATCATCCAGACTGGTATTCTTGGCTTCCAGTCGTTCTCAGTTCAAAGATTCTCACATATGTCTAGAGCAACTTTGATTTCTCTTCCGTGTCACCTCCCAATAGTTATCGTCATAAGGTTTACCAGACTTCCATACACCCAGTACTGTGGCAGCTACCATTTTGGCAATTTTATTTCTGGCTTCTTTATCATTTTTACCTGTGGCGCGCTGTGTATCATACTCTCGACGAAAAGCATTATTACCATTGAGTGAACTCAGAGCTGCTCCTCTGAAGGCATCCTTCAATATGGGCTGTCCCAGTGAACGTCTTCTCCCATAGAGCTTGCCATCACTCATGCGGCCATGTTTAGTCAGTCTGGAATAGGCTACCAAGTTTCCTTTCCTGGCAAAGCGATAAGGGGTAACCATAACTGCTACAACATGATTGGCTCGGATCGTTCCAAGCCCGGGGATGCCTTTCAATAATTTCACCGGCTTATAGTTGTGAACGTTCTGAACAAGCTGCTTCACATATTTTTGCTTATGCAGATCCAGTAACTGAATCTGTTCATACAAGCTGCTGCCTACCAGCTGTCGCTGTTCAGGATTCAACTGCAATAATAACTCCTGATCCTCGTAGATATCTCCATCTTTGATAGAAATGCCTGCTTCGCGATAAAGAGCACTATAACGGTTCTTGGTCCTGACAATCTCCTGGAGCAAATCATCGTAACCTGAAATTAATACTCGCAGATTCATCAAGACATCATCTGAGTGGAATACCGACTTCAATCTGTTGACTCTTAGCAAATCAGCTATTTCTCTAGCATCAAGCCAATCGTTCTTGGCTCCATTACTTTTAGGTGGCTGACACACGATCAGTTCATCTACCTCATCTTTGAGTAAGAGGTACAACCACTGTGACATTACTCCTTCTTCATAACTTAACTTCTTGGAACCCTTAACAGATCTAACAAACTCGAGAATCGTATCCTCCCGAGTCTCGACTTTCTTACGGTGTAACATCCTACCGTTTCTTGAAAGAACTACGAAATAACTGTTTTTACTGTGAGCATCCATTCCTATATACTTCATAATGCAGCGCCTCCTTTTTGGCTGATTAATGTTGGACAACCAAAATTAACCAGAAAGGACGCTGCTTTTTCATATATTGTCTCCGCGCAGGCAGGCATAAAATTTTAAGCTTACAGAACAGCAAAACTTGTCTCCCGTAGCGTGTAAAGCGTAGGGTGATATTTTGAACCTATGCGCGCCCTCTGAAGTACAAATGGTGTGCGCC
>JAYEKW010000221.1 GCA_034716895.1 Candidatus Neomarinimicrobiota bacterium | reverse complement strand
TCCGGACTTTTATATGCGTTTTAGCTTCCCTTGCATGAACCGATTTTGGTTTAAACCCATTTAAGGCAATTGTAATTTTAGAAATCTCTCCAGCAATCACAGATGAGACTCCATACAAAGTCTTATTTGAGGAATCCCAAACTGGTTTTTCAATTAATTCAACGTAACCCTGCATGAGGTGCCTGTTCGTGGAGATCCATTGAGGATAAGCGTCCACTTTATGTACCGAAATCATTCTAGCTTCACCTGCTCTCACCATTTGTTTAATAGTCTTATTACCAGCTGTTTTGCCAATAAATTTGTCATTCCAGAAATCATAAAGATAATAATCAGCGTAATTATGGAGCCCAAGTGCACCAACGGCAGTATTTCCGCTTATTGGAACAGAGAATTCTTGATCCTTTTCAGAATCATTGTAGAGAATCAACTGGTGCCAATCATTAGATATTGGGAAATCCAAAACCGGCATTCCGCCGGTAAACGCATGCAAAGGTCTTGCTGAAAGGGTGCTGGAATGAAATGGAAACACCCTGCTCAAATCATACAGTACTTCTTTGGAGAACTTGCTGAAACTCTCAGTTAACAACAATCTTCCACTTACGGCATAGGAAAGAGTCAGAATGCTTTTTCGCTGGATAGGACCAATCTGATAACGATGTTCTCCATGCCCAGCATCAACCAAGGCTTTTCCGTCCATATCATAATTTGCTATAAGTCGGTTTTTGTACCAACGATTTGCAGCTTTATTCAAAATTCTGGTTGTGATCACATTAGTATCCCCTTCAGTTCTCACGGAGCTGACAAATTGCAGGCTAGCATCCGATCCTATCCCTAATCTTTCTTGTAAATAGGATGGAGAACCGATGATTACATGTGGGATCCTGAAAACATTAGTATAGGCTGCAAGTGCAGTTGAATATCGATCATGAAGCCCACCACGCTGTGCATATGCGCGAGTTGGATAATCATAGAAGACTCCTTTGACCCCACCATTATTCAAATTATGATTGACTTCACGCCAATGTTTTAAATAATCGGGATCGGTATAGTCATAGCTCTCCGCATACAGCTTACCCCATCCATCAATCCAATCATCCGGATTTAATAGATCTGGAATTCCACCAATTCCCATCAATGTATGGGGATCGCTGACAACCTTTTTATTCTCTCGCACAAACTTCTGTGATTGGTCATATAGCATGTGTCCGGGGAAAGTAGCAGCATAATCTTCTGAGCGGATTCCCGGTTGGAAATAAGTTAGTGGAATGCCACCGAGCTCAACAATCTTTCCAGCCCATTTGGCAGTAGTTTCATAAGGTTCTTTATAATGATGGTCAACCACACAGCGGTATTGCCTGCCGTGCCTTTGCCAATGAGCATCATCCCACCATCCCTGCTGGTTATTTTGTTCGTAATTGTCTGGAACCAATCTCACTGCAACCGGTGAATAGTTTAGGAAGCCACTTTCTCTGATATGTTCCATTTCTTTAACCGCACCAACCGTGCTATTCTCTGAAGTGGCATCGGCGCCAAAATGGCTTACCGACAAAAACCACATGCAAACAGAGGGAAAAGTATAGTAAGTTAAATCAATTCCCCGGGCTGCTTTGGTAGTTTGCGCATAGTTTTCAAGAGCCTCAAAGGGGTTTTCGTCGAAGCCATTCAGATAGAATTGATCTTCAGAATGGTAAGTAGATTCAGGATCAACACGTTTGCCCACTATGTCTTTTGCCGAAATATTAAGAGTATCCTGGG
>JAYEKW010000220.1 GCA_034716895.1 Candidatus Neomarinimicrobiota bacterium | reverse complement strand
GTACCCGGGGCCGGAATCGAACCGGCACGCCTGTTTAGGGCGAGGGATTTTAAGTCCTGAATAACTCAATGGTAGTCAGTGAGTTACGGCAAATGTGTCAAAATATTAAAAAAGAATATTTGCGTGAACGTTGCTGCTAGGGAATTTAGTTGATAGAATGGGGCTCATGGTTTGAATATTTCTACTCTTTGAGCAGCGGTTTAGTCTTGAAAAGGGACACGGGCACTTTCAGCCCACTGTCTGGTTCTGTAAGTGGCAGTGTATCAGTGTGTTACGGCCATGGAAATTTTACCATATACTGAATATATGCAAGTGATTATTAAAAATTAAAAGCTGCTTCAATCTAACCTTATCTAAAACTTAGCCAAAAATTGATTAAGATTCGTTTCAGGTTTAATTCCGATCTTTTTTCGGATTCTGTGGCGATACATTTCAACTGTCTTGGGCAGAACATTCATGAGGTTAGCGATATCTTTTGATGATAGGTCTAATCTCAATAAGGCGCAGACTTTTACTTCACGGGAAGATAGTTCAGGATGTTCCTTCCGAATATTTGTAAAAAAATCAGTGTGTACCTCAGTGAACCACTTCTCAAACTCATCCCATTCTTCACCGGATTTGAACAAATCCTTGAAATATCTGACAATGCGATTAAACCGGTTCCGCATTTCGTTGGCATCCATCTTTTGGATATCTTTTAACTCATGAAACAGATTGTTCATAATTTCCTGTTTTTGAGTAGCGTATACGGACTTACTAACCAGCTCACGTTTTAAATGGTCGACTTTAATTTGCATCTTTTCTTCAATTTCCAATCTCAGCTCAGCTGTACGCTCCATAACCAGCTTCTCAAGCTTATGCTTTTCTGCCATCATTCTCCTGAAACGCAAACGGATATAGACATATACAAATAGAATCAAAGTCAATGAGGTCAGCAGCCTAAACCACCAGGTTAGCCAGAAGGGGGGCAGGATGGTAATTGCCAGTGTTGCTCCTTCCTCATTCCATAGCCCGTCATTATTGCAAGCGCGAACCTGAAAAGCATAGTCGCCTGGTTTTAGGTGGTTATAGGTAACACTATGATCTGAACCAGCCTGAACCCAATCATCATTAAAATTCTTCAATTTATATTCATATCTGTTGCGTTCAGGGTCAGAGAAATCCAGTGCAGCGAAGGAAAAGGAAATGGTTTTATCCTGATGGTTTAGAACTATTTGCCGGGTTTCTGTAATGGATTTACTCAGGATCGTACGTCCATCGGACATTTCACCGACAGGCACTTCATTGTAGTTAATGCTGAAATTTGTTAGGACTACAGGGGGAACATGGGCATTGTTGATTACAGAGTCAGGATGAAAGCGATTAAACCCACTTGGACCGCCAAAATACAAATACCCCTGGGAATCTTTTAGACTTGAATTATTACGGAATTCGTTACCTTGAAGTCCATCCTTAACGGTATAACGGTTGAGAAATCCTTTTTCACGGTCGACTTTCATCAGTCCGTTGTTCGTTGATAACCAAAGGTATCCGCCATCGTCTTCTTCTATGCCATAGATGGAAATATCATGATCCTTGTATCCCAGATCAACTCTTGAGAAGAACCTTCGAGTAGAGTCCAGTTTATTCAGCCCACCACCCTTTGTTCCAATCCAAAGACAGTGATCGGCATCTTCATGGATAGTATATACAGAATTGCTTCCGATGGAGTTCTCATCACCCTTTGAATACTTGAAGGAACTGAAAGTGTCAGTTTCGGGATGATAGCGATTTAGCCCACCTTCAGCAGTTCCGATCCAGAGGACTCCAGCATCATCCTCAAAAAGCACATAGATAAGATTTCCACTCAGACTATTGGGATCATCTTTATCCAGCCTATAGGTGGTGAAATTGTTGGATCGCCGGTTGTATCGATTCAGCCCATTTGCTTCTGTTCCAATCCAGATAGACCCATCGCTGCTTTCAAGGAGAGAATAAATGGTTGGCCCACTCAACCAATCAGATCTTGATTCATCGTTATAGTAAAGTTTTAATCTACTCCCTGTCTCCGGATCGATCTCAGATAATCCGGCAAGAACGGTTCCCACCCAAAGAATCCCACGTCTGTCCATCAAAACCTGTATAGGGTAATTGATACTCATTACACCTGGAATGCTATCATCAGATTGGTAATATCTGAATTTCCCGGTCTTGGGAGAAAATCTATTTGTTCCCCCAGGCATAGTTGTAAACCAGATGTCACCTGCATCACCTTCCGCCAGGCAATAAACATTATTTGCAGAGGGACCATTTGGATCACCAGCTCTATGCCTAAATAGCTCAAATCGGATCTGATTCGGCTTATGAATATTGATACCCCTTGTGTCAGATCCAACCCAGATCAAACCCTGAGGGTCAACGGAAACCGTGTGTAAGATTTGATCACTTATGCTGCTGGGATTTGATTCATCTGAATTATTATAGGTAAAGGTTTCGGAGGCTGGATCGAAAACAGTAAGTCCGCCTACTGTGGCAAGCCATAATTTTCCATCACGAGCCTGATCTATTGTGTAGATGTAGTTGGTGCTCACCATAGCAGGAGTATAGTTGCTGATGTAATAGTGATCCAGAACCCCTTCTGAGAGACTGTACTTTATCAGGCCTTGCTCAAATTTGCTGATCCAAACATATTCACCAGAAACATCCCTTTTCATGGATCTGATGGGCGTATAGCCTGTTTTAGTAATTGTGAAGACACCCGCTTGATCGATTTTGATCTGATCCGTATTTATGTCAAGTGTAGCAAGAGATCCATTCCCCAATCCGATCAAGAGGATGCCAGCATGTAGCTCTGAAATGGCGGTAATGTCATTAGAGGAAAGACTTGAAGTGTCGCCTGGGATGTGAGAGAAATGATCGAACTCATATGCAAAAGGATCTGACCTCGAGCCGGAAGCAGGAACAACGACACGATTCAGTCCATTTTTGGTGCCAACCCAGAGTGTATATTCCGAGTCTTCAAAGATGCAGGTGATCTGATCATCACCAAGACTTCTAGGGTCTCGAGGATCATGCTTGAAGTTCGTAAAACTCTCAAGAGCAGCATCGTACTTAGCCAGGCCACTAATGGCTGTTCCCACCCAGAGCGATCCCTGGTGATCTTTGTAAACCTTTGTAATGTGATAACCAGCAAGGCTGGTTGAGTCTGTAGGTTCAGAAGCAAACAGACGAAACTCGGTTCCGTCGTAGCGATTGAGTCCAAACCTAGTTCCAAACCACATGAAACCTTTATCATCCTGGAGAATGGAATAAACCGAGCCTTGAGATAATCCGTCCTCAACGGTGAGGTGGTCAAATTTTAATGAATTATTAGTAGCGTTCGCTGAAATGAAAAGTATCAGGATGAGAAGAGATAGACGAACCATTGGCTTAAGTCTCCCTTATGGATTGTAGTGGTCTTTCGTATTACACAGTGATCACCTAAATATAGGTTGGTCATTCCCAAATGAAAGCGTGAGCTGTACCCTTCACAATTCTATATACCCACTTTCTCAAAGGGACATATAGGATTTGTCCCTGGATAAAATCTAGTCTGAGCATTGCCTCAAGTCTGAAATAAACACTTCTCTGGGCAAACTTACAATCTGCATCTGTAGAGGTTTTGTAGGGGTGACAAATCTCCGTTTTAATAGTAGCGTTGGTGAGAAGATGGGAATGCACCTATCAAAACTATGGAGGGATATTATGCGCTTCAGGTCGAAGAACTTTTTAATTCTGAGTATTGTGATTACTATTCTATTTATGGGGAAGCTGTCTTTGTATCAAGAACCCCTGAATGCTGAGGACAATGAAGGATGCACCATTGGTGTAGCCGCAGGAATAGCCACTCCAGATGGTAGACCGATGATCTGGAAAAATCGCGATACTGAAGCGACAGCGTCTAACGCTTCAGTATTTTGGAGTACTGGTGACCCTAACGAGTTCGAGTATTTAGCGGTGATTAGTGGGGGCAACACCAATTTGATTTATCAAGGAGTTAACAGTCAAGGTTTCGCGATTGTAAATTCTCTCATTGATGACTTACCTCAAGGTACAACTGGTCCAGGAAACGGAACATTCATCCGCATGGCTCTAGAATCCTGCGGTACTGTTGCAGAATTTATTCAGCTCCTCAATCAAACAAACATTTCAGGACGACGCACGCAAGCAAACTTCGCAGTTTTGGATAGTACAGGCGACGCAAAGATGATTGAAGCCGGGGGAAATGTTTATTGGGTTTATGATGCCGCTGAAGCTCCAAATGGATATATAGTTCGTGCAAATTTCTCCATGGCTGGGGATGGCGTTGGAGGACCGTTTGGTCACGGTCGGTTCGTCCGTTCCAGTGCGCTTATCAGTGACTTCCATGCTGGAGACAGTCTGAATCACCGCAGTATCATCCGGTATCAGATGCGAGAATTTAACGGGATTGATGGCAGCCCAATTGGTGTGCCTTCTGATGATGTTTCTCTCTATCCAGTTGTCCCCATCGGATATATTTCCAACGCCGTGAGTATTTGCCGTAGCATATGTATCTCTGCAACGGTGGTACACGGAGTTATACCTGATGAACCGGCCCGGACCACGACCATGTGGAATCTACTGGGCCAACCCTCTACTGCAATCGCATTGCCCTATTGGCCCATCGGAGAAGCCCCTGCAGCGGCAACTGGATTACAGGGTTGTACGCTTTCCGATATTGCCAATTCTCTATTATCTGGTATCGATACAACCATATACATAAACCAATACCAGATGGACCTCGAATTCATAAACACTCCCATGCTGCGTAACTATAATGGTGAAGGATTATGGGCAAATATTTTTCCAGCGGAGGATTCAATTTTTAGCTGGACGGAATCCCAGCTTGCCAATTGGCGTAATACTGGCAATTCCGGGTTGCCAGAAATACTGGCATTTGAATCAGAAATGGCTGAGTTGGCTGTTTCAACCTTAGAATATGGTTTGGGTGTCTTAAGTGTTGATGGTGAACCTGCTCATGCTCCAAGACATGAATTACTCCAGAACTACCCGAATCCTTTCAACCCCATCACTACCATCAGCTACACACTGGCTGAGCAATTGACAGTCAAGCTCAAAATATTTGATATTCAGGGTCGAGAAATCATGCAGCTTCAGGATGCATCCCAGCCTCCCGGCTCATATCAAATGCAATGGAGCGGTCAGGACCATCACGGAAATCAAGTGAGTACGGGAGTGTATTTTTGTCGACTGGAAGCAAATGATTTCTCAACAACAATAAAAATGCTCTTCCTGAAGTGAGCCAGAGCATAACATGAAGATATTGGAGCACAAAATGCAAAGTAAAATCATTAGCTCAGTTACGGCTGGAATTATTATGCTGCTGGCAGTTTTGTTACCCTATACCTGTGTCTTGGGACAGAATGCAGAGTGGATTAACTACACCAACGGTGATTGGATCACATCAATCGCCACTGAAGGTGAGGTTATATGGATAGGAACTATGCAAGCAGGTCTGGTTAGAATCGACAATGCTAACGAGGAAACGATCTTTATTACAAGAAGTAATTCAGGCCTACCATCCGATGAAATAAACTCAATCACAATTGATGAAGATGGCGTGAAATGGATTGGAACGAATGCTGGACTGGCTTCTTGGGATGGAATCACATGGACGGTGTATGATACATCTAATTCTGAAATTCCTTACAATGAGGTTCAAGCAATTGCCATCGATTCCGATGGAACGAAATGGATCGGGTCCCATCGCTTCCTTAGCTCCTTTGATGGATTCGACTGGAATACATATGATCATGATAGATTGGCAACTAGAGTGGCATCAATCTCAGTTGATAGTAGCGGAGTAGTCTGGTTGATAGTAATGTACCGGGAGGGGGGAGGAATTGGTGGTCCCCCTTCGCCTTACCAATATGGTCTTCTTCTTTCTTTTGATGGTGGTAACTGGACAGAACACTTTGAAGATGAGCCGTGGGATGGTTGGCACTCAGCTTTTTCTTCAGTTGCTATCGATTCAAATGGTGTCAAGTGGATAGGGAATCTAAGTGGTGGCCTATTTGCTTATGATGATAGCACGTGGACGAATTATGATACTTTAAATTCAGGATTACCCGACAACTGGGTCAAGTCAATAGCCATAGCTGAGGATGGGACAAAATGGATTGGGACATGCGATAAACTAACATCTTTTTCAGATACGAGCTGGGTCATTTATGATACTTCAAATCCTGAGCTGCCTTATGTCACGGTAGATAATATTGCCATTGATGCAAGTGGTACCATATGGTTTAGCACTGGCGATGGTTTGGTAACCTTCGATGGTACCAATTGGATTCACCATGCGATTTCAAACTCTGGGTTATCCTCAAATCTAGTGTATTCAATAACAATTGATTCTGAAGGAACCAAGTGGATCGGAACAGAACGTGGATTAAATACTTTAGCTGGTGACATTTGGGATGAATACTCCACTTCAAATTCAGGTATACATAATAATAGTATTATATCAGTGGCCATCGATTCTGAAGGAACGAAGTGGCTCGGGACTATTGGGGGATTAGTCAGCTATGATGGGAGCGACTGGACGACATACACTGAAGCAAGCTCGATCTTGCCAAGTGACTTTGTCTTTTCAACTGCTGTGGATTATGAGGGGACAAAATGGATTGGTACGGGAAGTGGATTGGTATCCATTGTAGGAAATACCTGGACAACGTACACAACAAATAACTCTGGATTGCCAAATCAGAATGTAAGGGATATTACCATTGAGGATAATGGTGTCATTTGGATGGGGGTTTCTGGAGGTAACAATAATCCATCTGGCTTGGTATCATTTGATGGGAGCAGCTTTACACTTTTCAGTAGTGCCAATTCTGACCTGCCTTCTGGTGCAGTAAGCGCGATCGCCATTGACGAAGATGGGCTTAAATGGGTTGGAACGAATCATGGCGGTCTGGCTTCTTTTGATGGAACCAATTGGGAGGTTTATGATACATCCAATTCTGGTCTACCTTCGGATGATATAAGTGCAATTGCCATCGAATCAGATGGTATCAAATGGATTGGAACTTATGCTGGTTTGGTCTCTTTTAGTGGTGATACGTGGGTTCATTACAATACAGAAAATTCCGGTATTCTGAGTCATGATATACTGTGCATAAAAATTGATAGTCTGGGGGCGAAATGGATTGGGACTACAAGCGGAATATCCGTCTTTAATCAAGGGGGATTTGTAGCCATCTCAAGTCCAGACCAACAATCAACCATACCATCAGAATGTAACCTGAATCAAAACTACCCAAACCCCTTCAATCCTAGTACAACCATCCACTATGGATTACCTGAAGCTTCCAGAGTTGCTCTCGTGATCTATGATGTTCGTGGAAATGTTGTACAGACTCTTGAAACAGGAACGCAGCCAGCGGGTTGGTATGATGTCGTCTGGAATGGTCAAAATACAGATGGCAAGATTATGAGCACCGGGGTTTATTTTGCTCGCTTGCAGGCAGGAGCATATAGCCAAACTATTAAGATGGTGTATTTGAGATAAGGAAGATCTTCCGGTAGGTTTATAAGCCCTGGATAATGTCTGGGGTTTTTTACGTAAAATCAAAGTATCAATACATATCACCTGGAACCATATAGTGACAAAGAATATGGCATGTGGTGGCGTGATTTGTCTTAATTGTGGTTAGGGTGAACAGTAAATGCATGCCATATTACTATAGTAGTAATAGCAGTATATTCAATATGTTATGGGTGTACCCGGGGCCGGAATCGAACCGGCACGCCTGTTTAGGGCGAGGGATTTTAAGTCCCTTGTGTCTACCAATTCCACCACCCGGGCCAAACATATTATCAGGGTAAAAGGTTTCACTTATTTACAATTCACCATTTACCATTTATCATTTCAAAAAGAGGCGTGGGT
>JAYEKW010000219.1 GCA_034716895.1 Candidatus Neomarinimicrobiota bacterium | reverse complement strand
TAACTAAAGCTAATATTGACGAAACCGCTAGAAGTATCTGAGAATTCATGAAATGTGCCCTAAAACCAATAAATACAACCACATATAATGAACAAGCCTAAATTCATATATATCAACACTTTGCGTCATTTCGACAGGCTCAATGTAACGCTCTGCGCGCGAGGCGCTTTTTGCGAGGCCGTCAATATTAGCAAGCAATTGTTCCGGCGCAATGAAGTTTTCACATAGCCTCTATATGGATGATTGGTGGGGAAATTCAAAATTAGAAGTAGGTATTTACGGCAAACTCATATTGGTCCATGAGCATAGATTTAAACGCCTGCAGACTATTCTGCTCATAGAAGAGGAGTAACGCTTTTTTGTAATCGATGGGATCAACTGACCTGAAAGAAAGCGGACAAGCACCCCAGCTCAATAAAATGGCATTGCTGATGAGCCTGGCAGTCCGTTTATTTCCATCAGAAAAAGGCTGGATATAGGAAATCAGGCTTAGTACCAACAAGGTTTTCTCAAAAACATCCTGTTTAGCATTCACCAGTTGGCACATCTCAATGAGGGCTTCTTTGATTTGAAATTTGTTATCCAGAGGTCGATAATTCGTGCCTGTGATTCCTACCATGGTTTCACGAATATTGGGGTCAATTCCCAAATCCTTAACCAATAGCCTGTGAACCTCTTCAATTTTAGAAACGGTGAGTTCCTTAAAATAATCTGAATTTTCAATGATATAGTCCAGAGCTATTTTATGATTCAACAGCATTTGGGCTTCTTCTTTTTTCTTGCCTCGCGCCTCCAAATGATCTTTTAAAAGTTGTTCTGTTTCCAACAGTGAGTAGGTATTGCCTTCTATCTGAGATGATTTCCAGCTTAAATCAATACCCAATCTATCTAATTCCTGTCGATATACTGTTTCAGGGAGTCTGGAAACATTGTGCTTATATTTCTCTTGAAGTAATTTTATTGCTTCACGCTCCTGGCGGGATACTAAATCGACTGATGGAAGAATCTTGGAGATGAGATCTAGATTGAATTGTTTATGAATGATTCTTTCATCTACTTCCTCTTGAAAATATGCTTCGACCTCATAGGGATAGAAAAGCTTATAGCCCGGATGAACTGTATATTTTGTTGCCCTACCAACTCCAACTATTTGTAAAAACCCAAGGGCAACGCACTTTGAGAGTCTCCTTTTGATAGTGACCAGCCCAATATCTAAATCCAGTCCTGAGTGAATCTCAGAAGAAGACATATTAGGATTGTTTAGCACGTGATCGATTATCTTCTTATTAATTTTATCAATTACCATCATCCACCTATCTATTTACGTATCAATATATAGCAGATTACATATCACGCAACGCATTATATGATACGATACGGCACCAGCAATGATACGATTACTCACTGAATCCAGCCACATTCATAGAAACTTCGTCGTAACAAGCAGAGCAGACGAACCGCGAATTACGCGAATATACGCGAATTGAAAAAGCTTGGTTCTCGCGCAGAGAGGGAGTTGGGATGTTTGGATGTTTGGAGGTTTGGAGGTTTGGAGGTTGGGAAGTTACCGGCCCCTGAGTGATCCGAGAGGAACGAGGATTGTATCGAAGGGGGAGGTTCGGAGGTTACCGGCCCCTGCCTGCCCGGCGTAGCCCTGCCTATAGCCCATATAGTTGACAAATAAAATCGGGATGGGCGAAGACGGGAGTGATCCGAATGAAACGAGGGGAGTATCGAAGGGGGGCTATGGGTTTTTGAGTTCAGTGGAATTTTG
>JAYEKW010000218.1 GCA_034716895.1 Candidatus Neomarinimicrobiota bacterium | reverse complement strand
ATCTTCATGTTTTCTGCATAGCCACTTGTGCTGAGTTCATCGAAGTATAGCTATGGATAAAATATTAAGTGAAGTAAAACGGTAAAAGATGAAGAAATTACAGGCCATTTGGAGCTGAATTTGGTATAAAACTCACTCAACTACAGCTCCATAGAAGAATCTTTTGTTAAAAAGACGAAACCGCAAAAAGTATCTGAGAATTCATAAAATATGCCCTAAAATCATAAAACACAACTACATATAGCGAATGAGCCTAAATCCATACATATCAACACTTTGCGTCATTTCGATGAACTCAATACAACGCTCTGCGCGCTCTGCCTGCCCGCACGAAGTTATACGCAGGCGGGCGAGAGGGACTTTTTGCGAGATCGTCAAAAAACAAAATCAAAATTAAGCGTGGGCGTAAATGGCAACAACACGAAAGCCCGATCCTGAAGACTATTTGTGACCCAGACAGCTTGATCAAACTCCAGATTGGAACTATTGGTAAGATTGAATAATTTTAAGCTGATCCGACCATCGACCAACTCCCAGGTTACATCCCGGTAGAAGGAGACATCAATACGATGATAGGCTGAGGACCAGTCCCAACTCGCATCAGCAGCCAAATACCGCTTCCCTGATGCCAGGGTCAGATCCATCCGGTAGCCCATATTGTCCTTCAGCTTGCCATCCATAATGAAATAGAATTCATGCTCACGGTGTCCCGATAAGAGATTTTCAACTCCTTGAGCATTTGTCAATTTTGATCTGCTGAAACGATATTTCGCTAAACTGCGGATACCGGGTGTCAGTTTTTCTATAGACAGGTTTAAACCATTGATCGTTCCTGAATCATAAACACTGAGCCATTTCTGCTGATCCTCAAAATGTCCCACCCACCCACTATCCATTAAAGTGGGGTTGATCAGTATCTGGGAGAACAATTCAGCATGAAAATCATAGCCAATGATGGGCATAAAACGACCTCCCAGACTAAGATTGAGGTTCCCGGGAACCGCCAATGATGTATCTGCTGGAATAAGAATATCAAACAGGGGCCGGCTCAATGCATTGGACATGGAAGTTGCACGCATCAGCGGGCTGGACTGAACCATAGAAAAGTATGCGTTGTAAATATTAGAAGGCTCCCAATTGACTAAAAAGCTGGGGTTCACAGCCAGATTCTCTGAAAATGTGGAAAATGCAGCCTGAATACCCAGATCAGCAGACAGATTATATGGCAAGGTATAGCGATAGCCTGCCCGACCCCTGGTGATCCATCCTGAATTAATCCCGGATGTGCTGGAATCCACGAAAGCGAGCTCCGATGATAACAACTCCGTACTGAATCCCAGGGAAACCATATTGTTTCCACTCAGGAAATAGTCGGCCTGGGATGAGATGCCATAAGTATTCAATGTGTTAACAAAGTCACCATCCAGATCCACATTCAAGCCCAATGGCAATTGATCCGCCCTCAAAAAGCTATGGTAGGTCTTTCTGAAGAGATGCGTTTGGGTCAACATACGTGGATTGAAACGATGTTGAATGCGTGCCGACATAAAACCATTATACCAACTTGAATGAGCACTGCGTCCCTGATCACCCAACCAATGGAGCTTATCAAATGTAAGATACATGTTGCCGGATATTTTGGTATCCTCACTTACATCGAAAGTGATCTTGCCATTAAGATCATAGAAATAATAATCCGGCCTGAAACGACGGTAAACACTGTCTGTCTGGGTAGCGCTGAGAGAATAAATAGCGTCAAAATCAACCCTGCGACC